>NZ_JACSKD010000002.1:0-300000 GCF_018617455.1 Exiguobacterium sp. s22 | reverse complement strand
AACAAACTGATTTGTCTTGGTGCGAGTTCATATTCGAGTCCAAGAATTTCAATCAAGCGCTTGGCATTCGGTGCCGCGTCTCCCGCCGAGTTATTGTTGAAGTATACATATACTTCTTTCGCTTCGTGGTCAATCTCGCGAAGCGAGGTCGCGAGCTCCTGTAATTCTTCCTCGCTATATCGGTACAGGCAACGAACATGTCGCCATTCCTGACTCGTCATTCCCGGTTTCTTGAGCCAACCTGATGTATTCCGCCCATGTAATCGAACGACCGCCACGTCTGGATGTGTGACGACCGGTACGAACGGGATGCTACTCTCTTTCGTCTGTGGTTCATCACAAATCGTATTGATGAACCGCTGTTCCGCTAAAAATTGAAGCGTCCGATCCCGAAATGCTTCCGAGAACCAGGTCGGATTCCGGAACTCGATGGCAATCTCATAATCGGCGAGCTCCGAACGAAGTGTTCGCAAATAGTCAAGATGTGGTTTTGATACATCGAACCAAGGAGGTAGTTGGACGAGCACGGCACGTAACTTCCCTGCCTGCTTCAGCGGATCGACAGAAACACGATAACGCTCAAACAACTCAATCAAAGGTGTTTTCGGTTCACGGTCGTGCCCACTCATTTCCCTGGAAACTTTCACAATGAATTGAAAGTGATCCGGTGTTTCAGCATCCCACTTTTCAAAATTCCTGACAGGCTGAATCGCATAGAAGGTCGAGTCGACTTCGACGGTCGGGAAATGTCCCGCATACGTCGCTAATTTATGTTTTCGTTCTTCTGGGGTCGTATATAATAAATCGTGGTCCCCCCACCCCGTCACACCTACGTAAATCATAACGTCCTCCTTTATGTCTCTGAAATGGCAGATGCTTTCCGTTTCGACCAATTCCAAGTTCCTGCGTACGTGACGAGTAACAGGACGAGTCCCATGATGAACGGATAACGCATATCGATATCAAAGGCAATCCCCGCAAGTGTTGGTCCTAAAATATTTCCGATACTCATATACGCATTATTCATCCCCATCGCAAGACCTTGCTCATTACCAGCCAGTTTCGACACGAGCGTATTCAACACCGGTCGTAAAATGGACGTCGATAAGAAGATCACGAGTGTTACTGCGAAGAAGAGCATATAAGTCCCCGCAAATAAGGACAACAAGAAACCAAAAGAAGCGAGTGCGATGAAGGCAAGAACGACCTTGACCTCTCCCATCCATTCAACGAGCCGATCGACTGCGAACAATTGAACGATGACACTCACGATTCCTGTTCCAGTCACCATGATGGCAATTTCTTGAGGTGTCGCTCGGAACATTTCACTGACATAAAGCCCAAGCACCGACTCATATGCCATCAGACCAAACGCCATCACGAGGTTGATGATCAATACGAAGAAATATGGTTTTCGTGTCGACATGACCAGTTGTGTCGGTAACGATTCTTTGATTTTTGGTGCCACGTAAGGAGCTCGGTCAGGCTCTTTAAGTAGAAGAACCGAAGAAATCACGGCGACAAATGAGACGATGGCCGAAACGAGTAGCGGAGTTTTCAAGCCGAATTCAGCAAAGAACCCACCGATTCCTGGTCCAACTACGATTCCAAGCGACATTGCCGCGGAAATATAACTATTCCCACGTGCTCGCTGCTCGAGTGTCGTGATATCTGCCACATAAGCGAAGATGGCAGGAATCAAGAGCGCAGCCCCGACACCACCGATGGCACGTGACACGAGTAAAATCGATAAGTTATCCGAAAGATAGAAGACTCCCATCGAGATAGTGAATCCGATCAGACCGAGAATAATCATGAGACGGCGACCATACACATCCGCCCATTTCCCGGCAATCGGTGACATGACGAGCTGAGCTCCCGCAAATACGGAAATCATGAGACCCGCCGCCGTCCCTCCTTCGCCAATCATCTTTAAGTAATCCGGAATAATTGGAATGATAATCCCAAACCCGGCCACGGCGATAAACATATTTAGCATAAGGATCGCCAATTGATTTTTTTGTTTTGTCGTCAATACACGTCACTCCCTTTTCACCTCTTCATTTTACTGTTTGAGCTCACATATGGGCAAACAATAAGACAGAAAAAAGCCCATCCTTGACCAAAGGATGGGCTGGACTTATGAGATGCGGGATTGAGCTAAAGACTCTTCGTTCGCGCTCTTCGGAAGGAGGAGCGTGATCGCATACACGATCATCGTTGGAACGGCCCAAGCAAGTCCGATATCCGACATTGGCAAGCTTCCGATCCAAGAAGTTGCCGCAGATGGCTGGATGCCATTCCACGTTTCAAAGAACGAGAGAACGAGCGCCATATAAATCGTCGCTTTCATCGCCACTCCAGGATTGCGCTGAAGACGTTCCGTCACCGATACGAGCACGAGGGCAATCATGACCGGATAGAGGAGCGTGAGAAGCGGCACGGCGATTTGAATCAACGAGCTCAAGCCGACAAGTGAAATCAAAAAGCCGAACAACGTTGTCGCGATGACGACATGATGATACTTGAGTGAAGCGAACTGGTTGCTGATGAAACGTGAGAACTCTGAGATGAGTCCGACTGCTGTTGTCAAACAAGCGAGGAAGACCGCTAACCCGAGCGCGAGCATTCCGACTTGTCCGTAAGACGTACCAGCGAACGCTTGGAGAAGACTTGCACCACTTGTCGTTCCTTCTGCGACTGTCATATTCGCACCGATTGAACCGAGCGAGATATAGACGAGCATCAAACAGGTAACCGCGAGCATCCCTGCAGAGCGAAGGAGCGAAGACGCTTCTTTTTGATCACTCAATCCATTGGCTTTCAACGTGACGAGGACGATTGCCCCAAAGACGAGGGCCCCGAATACATCCATTGTCAAATAACCTTGTTGGAAACCTTGGCCGAGTGCGCCAACCCATGTCTCAAACCCTTCCGCTGGAGCTCCTGGCTCCCCGAGAGGAGCGACAAGGTTTGTGATTCCAATCGCGGCAAGCAAGAACAAGAGGATTGGTGTGATGATGCGTCCGATGACCTCGATCAACTTTTGAGCACGGAGCGTCAAGAAGAACGTCAACCCGAAAAAGACGGTCGAGCACATCGCAAGTGTCAAAGTAGAAGGTGCATCAAGAAACGGGACGAGTCCCATTTCATACGTGACAGCGGCCGTACGCGGGATTCCAAAGAATGGTCCGATGGCCACATACATCAATCCAGTCAAGATGAGCGCGAGACGCTTTGGAATATAACGAGCAATTTGATCTGTTCCGCCGCCGACCCGAGCGACTGCGAACAAAGCAAGAAGCGGTAAACCGACACCCGTAATGACGAACCCGATCATCGCCGGTACGAGGTTTTCCCCCGCCAAGGCGCCGAGCTCTGGTGGGAACAGCAAGTTCCCGGCCCCAAAGAATAAAGCAAAAATCGTAAACGCTAACGGGAACAATGTCGATTTTTTCATACAACTACCTCCATACACTTGATATTCCGAACGACTTAACAAAAAAATAATAACTAAATTTTCTGACAATATATCGCTTGGTCTATTTCATTATACACACTTCCTATCGTTTGACCACCCCATCTCTAAAATTCGAGGTTTAATTTTTTGAAATGTAGATTTCACAAAAAAATCCCCTTCGACATGAAGGAGAATGTAAGCGTTTAATACCGGATTTCGAATTTACGGAATCCTTGATCATCTGCCTTCGCTTCGTCAATTCGCTCGACGCCGACGAAACGATTGCCGTCTTGTAAAGCTTTTTGAAATGACTCGATGTCTCCATGTGTGCCTTCAACATGAAGTTCGACCGTCCCGTCACTAAGATTGCGCACCCATCCTTTGACTCCGTATTGGCGAGCGGTCTCTTGTGAAAAGTATCGAAACCCGACGCCTTGGACACGTCCAGATACGACCAAATGTTTGGCGACTCTCATTCTATATTCCTCCTTTATTTTGACAAAGATGTTTAGTGGTCCTTACTTTAGGAAACAGTATTTAAGTAAAATAATGGAATTGGAGTGGTTATATGAATGCAGTTATCGATATCGTCACGAGTTTTTCAAATTGGCTTTGGGGTGTGCCGATCATCTCGTTACTCGTCTTGTCCGGTGTGTTTCTTACCATCAAACTTGGTTTCTTTCAGTTTCGTTATCCCATCTACATATTTAAGCAAACGTTCGGCAGCATCTTCAAAAAGCCGAAAGGTGAAGGTGATATCAGTCCGAGACAAGCGTTGACATCAGCCCTCTCTTCAACAGTCGGGGCCGCGAACATCATCGGTGTACCTGCAGCGATCATGTTTGGGGGACCGGGTGCCATCTTCTGGATGTGGGTCATCGCCATCATCGGCATGGCCATTAAGTTCTCAGAGAGTGTCCTGGCCGTTCACTATCGTGAGAAGAATGACGCCGGCGAATTCGTCGGGGGACCTGTCTACTACATTTCAAAAGGACTTCGTTGGAAATGGCTTGCGACTTGGTTCGCCTTCGCCCTCATGATCGAACTCATCCCGAGTATCATGGTACAAGGGAACGCTGTCAGCTCGGCAGTCCGCGAGACGTTCAATGGGAACACGCTCATCACCGGGATTGTCGTCGCCATTCTTGTCGGTATTATCGTTTTCGGTGGACTGAAGCGCATCGCGAAAGTGACCGAGGTTGTCGTTCCCGGCATGGCACTCGTCTATGTCGGAGCCGGACTCGTCATCGTCTTGATGAACATCTCTGAGATTCCAAACGTTCTCAGTCTCATCTTCTCGTACGCGTTCGAACCGATGGCCGCGTTTGGTGGATTTGCCGGAGCCGCCGTTGCCGAGACGATTCGTTGGGGGTTTGCCCGTGGACTCTATTCGAACGAAGCGGGTCTTGGAACGGCGCCGATCGCCCATGCCGCTGCACAGACGGATCATCCGGTGCGTCAAGGGTTCTGGGCCGTCATCGGAATCGTCATCGATACGCTCATCATTTGTAGCACGACTGCCTTCGTCGTCTTGTCCTCTGGTGTCTGGACGGCAGACGGAGCGATGGAAGACCCAGCGGCCTTAACGACGATCGCTTTCAATGAATACTTTGGTTATACAGGAAGCCTACTCGTCACCGTCTCGCTCATTTTCTTTGTGCTCTCGACCATCATCGTCATCATCTTTTACGGCTCACGTCAGGCCGAGTACTTGTTCGGTTTGACGGCAGGAAAAATCATGAAAGCCGTCTATATCGGCTCGATCGTCATCGGTTCAATTGGAGGCGCCCAAATGATTTGGAACTTCCTTGACTTGATGCTCGCGATGATTCTTATTCCGAACATGATTGCCGTCTTGCTTCTAAGTGGTGAAGTGAAACGATTGACGACCGAATTCTTCACGTCCGAGAAGTACTATAAGAAAGATATCGCCGAGGAAGAGGCGTCCTAATCAACAATCCGACTGCTCACGCAGTCGGATCTTTTTTAGGATGCCGGTTCAACTTTCTCGATTCCAGCTTTGATAGCTTGTACGGAGGCATCAAACTTCTGTTGTTCTTCGTCCGTCAATTCAATCTCGATAATCTTGCGAATGCCGCTCCGGTCAATCAAGGCCGGTACACCGATATGCACGTCACTCGCCCCGTACTCGCCTTCTAAATGAGCCCCAATCGTCACGACGGAATTTTCATTTCGGACGATGGCACGAATGATGCGTAGCAAGCCGACCCCAATCGCATAATAGGCGGCATTTTTATGCTCGATGATTTGGTAAGCAGCATCGCGCACGTCCGTATAGATGGCTTGTAAATCTTCAAACTGATACTCCTCGTTCTCTGCTAACAGTTCATCGATACTTTTTCCATAGATGCGCGCATTGTTCCATGCGACAAATCCCGTATCGCCATGTTCCCCCATGTAATAGGCGTGGCAGTTACGTGGCGACAATTCGAAATAGTCTCCGAGTTTGTAACGGAGTCGTGCCGTGTCGAGGACCGTCCCTGAACCGATGACACGTTCTTTCGGTAGACCCGATGCCTTCCACGCGACGTGTGCCATGACATCGACCGGGTTCGTCGCGACGACTAAGATGCCGTCAAATCCACTCTTCATCAAGTCTTGTGTCACGGTGCGGACGACTTTCGCGTTTTGCTCGACGAGGTCCATCCGTGTTTGGCCGAGTTTTTGTGCAGCTCCTGCCGTGATGACGACGATGTCTGCGTCTTTACAATCCGAGTAATCCCCTGCCCAAATTCGGACCGGTGTCGGGGCGAACGAGATCCCATGATTCAGGTCCATTGCCTCCCCTTCTGCTTTGGCATGATTCGAGTCGATCAGGACGAGCTCCTCGCAAAGGGCTGCCGTTGATAATTGATAAGCAAAACTGACCCCGACCCACCCCGCACCGATGACGGCGATGCGAGTGATATCTTTCGGGTCAATATCATCTTTATGCGGAATACGTGTCATGTAGATCCTTCCTTTCCATGAATCATTCTCTTATTTAGCATACCCTACATACGGCATGGACATAACAAAAAAACAGACCCCTTTTTACAGGGAGTCCGTTATTCAAGCAATTATCCAATCGAACCTTCCATCTCGAATTTGATGAGACGGTTCATTTCGACCGCATATTCCATTGGCAATTCTTTTGTGAATGGCTCGATGAAGCCCATTACGATCATTTCTGTCGCTTCTTCTTCCGAGATTCCACGGCTCATGAGGTAGAAGAGTTGCTCTTCTGACACTTTTGAGACTTTCGCTTCGTGCTCGAGCGACACTTGGTCGTTCAAGATTTCGTTGTACGGGATTGTATCCGACGTCGACTCGTTGTCCATGATGAGCGTGTCACATTCGATGTTCGAGCGCGCGCCCTTCGCCTTACGGCCGAAGTGGACGATTCCACGGTACGATACTTTTCCGCCTTGTTTCGAAATCGATTTCGAGACGATTGACGAAGACGTGTTCGGTGCGAGGTGAATCATTTTCGCTCCTGCGTCTTGGTGCTGTCCTTTACCAGCGAGGGCAATCGAGAGTGTCATCCCACGTGCGCCTTCCCCTTTCAAGATGACAGCCGGGTATTTCATCGTGAGTTTCGATCCGATGTTTCCATCGATCCACTCCATTGATCCACCCGCTTCACAGACTGCACGTTTCGTTACCAAGTTGTAGACGTTGTTCGCCCAGTTTTGGATTGTCGTGTAACGGCAGTATGCATCTTTGTTGACGAAGATCTCAACGACCGCTGAGTGAAGCGAGTTCGTTGTATAGACCGGTGCCGTACAACCTTCGACGTAATGAACCGATGCGCCTTCGTCGACGATGATGAGCGTACGCTCGAACTGCCCCATGTTTTCCGAGTTGATACGGAAGTAGGCTTGGAGCGGTTGCTCGAGTTTCACGCCTTTTGGTACGTAGATGAACGAGCCACCCGACCAAACTGCTGAGTTGAGGGCCGCGAACTTGTTGTCCGTCGGCGGGATCAACTTCCCGAAGTACTCTTTGAAGATCTCTTCGTCTTCTTTAAGTGCTGTGTCGGTATCTTTGAAGATGACACCTTTCGCTTCGAAGTCTTCTTGCATGCTGTGGTAGACAACCTCAGACTCATACTGAGCCGAGACACCTGCCAAGTATTTTTGCTCTGCTTCTGGGATACCGAGCTTATCAAACGTCAACTTGATTTCTTCTGGTACTTCGTCCCATGAGCGTTCTGTCTTTTCAGATGGTTTGACATAGTACGTGATTTCGTCGAAATCAAGTGCCGAGAGGTCTCCGCCCCATGTCGGCATCGCCATCTTGTTGAAGTGATCCAACGACTTCAAACGGAAGTCGAGCATCCATTGTGGCTCTTCTTTCATGCGCGAGATCGTTTCTACGATTTCTGTCGTCAAGCCGCGGCCTGAACGGAAAATCGAAACGTCCCGATCATGGAAGCCGTATTTATAATCGCCAATTTCCGGCATATTCTTTGCCATATCGGTCTCCTCCTTCTCCTTACGCGTCCTCGTCTACTCCTTTTTCAAGCGCCTTCCACGCGAGCGTGGCACACTTGATTCGAGCCGGGAATTTCGATACGCCTGAGAGCGCCTCGATATCACCGAGGTCAAACGTATCCGTGTCGTACTCTTTGCCTTGAACCATTTCAGAGAAGATGTTGGCGAGTTGAAGCGCCTCTTCTACTGTTTTCCCTTTGACGATTTGAGTCATCATCGATGCCGAGGCGAGACTGATCGAGCAGCCTTCCCCTTCGAACTTCGCATCTTTGACGATGTCGTCTTCGACTTGTAGTTGAAGACGAAGCGAATCCCCACATGTCGGGTTGTTCAAGTCCACCGTCACGCCATCTTCGATGACGCCACGGTTTCTTGGGTTTTTATAGTGATCCATGATGACCTGGCGGTACAACATGTCGAGATTATTAAAACTCATAATTGAAATACTCCTTCGTTTGACGTAATCCCTCGATGAAGCGGTCGACCTCTTCTTTTGTGTTGTACAAATAGAAGCTCGCCCGTGCCGTCGATGATTGCTTCAAAAGACGCATGAGTGGTTGTGCACAGTGGTGACCGGCACGAACCGCGATGCCTTGCATGTCGAGAACGGTCGCGAGGTCGTGCGCATGCACGTCCTTCAAGTTGAACGTGACGAGACCGACGCGATCTTCAGGACCGTAAATCTCAATCCCTTCAATCGTTTTCATCTGCTCGATCGCATAAGACGCGAGTTCACGTTCGTGTGCTTCGACGTTCTCGAGACCGATTTCTTCTAAGAAATCGATGGCTGCTGCAAGTCCGACCGCTCCGGCGATAATCGGTGTCCCCGCTTCAAAACGGTACGGGATGTCTTTCCACGTCGATTCATATAAATCAACATAGTCGATCATCTCGCCACCAAACTCGACCGGCTCCATGTTTTTTAGGAGTTGTTTTTTCCCATATAAGACACCGATTCCAGTCGGTCCGAGCATCTTATGTCCAGAAAAGGCGAGGAAGTCACAATCGAGCGCCTGAACGTCCAATTTTCGATGCGGTGCACTTTGTGCGGCATCGACGACCATGACGGCACCTTTCTCATGCGCAAGTCGTGCGACTTCGGCAATCGGGTTGATCGTCCCGAGTACGTTCGAGACGTGGCTCATCGCGACGATTTTTGTCCGGTCCGATAAAACGGCTTGAACGGCATCGAGTGTGACCCGTCCGTCCGGCGTGAGTTCGACGTATCGAAGCGTCGCGCCTTTGCGTTTAGCGAGTTGTTGCCACGGAATCAAGTTCGCATGGTGTTCCATCGGGGTGAGGACGATCTCGTCGCCTTCACCGACATTCGCATCTCCGTAGCTCGATGCGACCAAGTTGATGGCCGTCGTCGTCCCACGAGTGAAAATGATTTCTTCAGGAACCGCCGCATGGATGAACGAGCGGACGCGTTCGCGTGCTCCTTCATACGCATCCGTCGCTTGCGTCCCGAGCGTATGGACGCCACGATGCACGTTCGAATGGTTGCGACGATAATAGTCCTCGATCGCCTCGATGACAGCGAGCGGCTTTTGTGAGCTCGCCGCGCTATCAAGATAAACGAGCGGGTGTCCATTGATTTCCTGATTTAAAATCGGAAACTGTTCACGAATCGAGGCGTTCAACATCTTAACGTACTTTCCCTTCGATGACTTCGCGGAGACGGTCTTTGACCGAATCGATTGCGAGTTCTTCGACGACAGGCGTCAAGAATCCGTGGATGATTAAACGCTCTGCCTCTTGGCGAGACAATCCACGGCTCATCAAGTAGTACAATTGAACATCATCGACACGACCGACTGATGCCGCGTGACCTGCCATAACATCATCTTCATCGATGAGAAGAATCGGGTTGGCATCCCCACGTGCTTTTTCAGAGAGCATCAAGACGCGCTCTGTTTGAACACCATTCGATTTAGAGGCACCGTGATGAATCATCGATGTTCCGCTGAAGATTGCAGTGGCTGCGTCTTTTTGGACACCGTGAATCAAGATGAACCCTTCAGATGCTTTTCCGAAGTGATCGGTACGGATGTTGAAGTTTTGTTTCTGTGCACCGCGACCGATCGTCACAGCTTTTGTATCTGAGTACGTGTTGTCGCCGACGAGGTGAGTCTTCGTCTCGACGACCGAGTTCCCGTCGTTCATGTGACCGAGCGCCCAATCGAGGCGACCGTTCGCATAGACGACACCGCGACGGTTCATGAACGTAAGGGCTGATTCAGCGAGCTGATCGACACCACCGAAGACGACTTTCGCGTTCTCTCCAGCGAATACTTCCGTCACGACGTTGACCGTGTGCGGTTCATTCGTGCCTGAAAGGAAGTTTTCGATGTATGTCACTTCACTGCCTTCGTCTGCGACGAGGATTGTGTGGTGATAGAGGGCACCGTTCGCTTGTTCCATCGTGAAGATGGCTTGGAGCGGATCTTTCAATTGCGTGTTTTTCGGTACATAGATGAATGCACCACCGTTTGTGAGGGCAGCATTCAACGCCGAAAGACGTTCTTCATCGACACGTACGCCTTCAGTCATGAAGTATTTCTCAACGAGCTCAGGATGTTGCTCCATCGCTTCTTTGATTCCCATGAACAAGACGCCTTCTGGCATCGACAATTGGTTAAAGACGACATGACCGTTGCGTTCAACGAGCACGTTTGTCCGGTGGTCTCCGAGGAGTGATTCGATGTCTGCTGTCAAACCGTCTTTTTGTTCAAGCTCGACATCACCCGCTGTGAAGTCCCATTTATCAATCTTAATCTTTTCAACTTTTGGCAAAGCAAGTGTCGGCGCAAGTTCTGCTGCCTCTTTACGACGGTTGACCATCCATGCTGGTCCACCGAGCGCTTCTGCACGTGCCGACAACGCTTGTGCATCCAATTCAAATTGTACGGTCATCGTACAGCCTCCTTACGCTTCTGTGTCTACTGTCATTCCGAGTTCTTGCTTCACCCAGTCGTAACCTTCTGCTTCGAGTCGCTGTGCGAGCTCTTTGCCACCAGACATGACGATTTTACCTTCCATCATGATGTGTACGAAGTCTGGTTCGATATAGTTGAGGAGACGTTGGTAGTGCGTGATGATCAAGCAGCCAAACTCTTCTGAACGCATTTCGTTTACGCCTTTGGCAACGACTTTAAGGGCATCGATATCAAGACCTGAGTCGATTTCATCCAAGATAGCGATGTTCGGTTGAATCATCATCATTTGAAGAATTTCGTTACGTTTCTTCTCACCGCCTGAGAATCCTTCGTTTAAGTAACGGTGTGCCATTTCTGAAGGGATTTCGAGAAGTTCCATCTTCGCATCGAGTTCACGGATGAACTTCATGAGCGAGATTTCTTGACCTTCTTCACGACGTGCGTTGATTGCTGAACGCAAGAAGTCCGCGTTTGTCACGCCACTGATTTCAGCCGGGTATTGCATCGCAAGGAACATCCCTGCTTGTGCGCGCTCGTCGACTTCCATTTCGAGGACATCTTCGCCGTTTAATTCGACGCTTCCCCCAGTGACCTCATAAAGTGGATGACCCATGAGTGCTGATGCGAGTGTTGATTTACCAGTCCCGTTCGGACCCATGATGGCATGAATTTCGCCACCTTTAATTTCTAGGTTAAGACCTTTGACAATCTCTTTTCCTTCGATTGAGACGCGGAGGTCATCAATTTTCATTTGTGGTACGTTAGACATTCGGATACCCCTTCCGTATTTTCTCGCCATAGTGAATGGCGTAGATTAGATATATTCTAATCTTAGACTAGTCATTTTTTTATTTCAAGCGACTCACCTTAGAATTCATTCTCAATAGAATGATAAAAGTTGAGAATGCTAATAGTAGGAAATCAAGACATTATCCGGCATTCTCTTCGACGAGTGCGAGGACCGCTTTCCGCTCTCGTACGGCAGCCGCGAAGAAGAAGGCACCGCACCCCGTCAAGAGCGCCAAACTTCCGAATACAGGAAGCGATGACTGACCGAATGTATCGAGTAATACACCCCCGATAATCGGTCCGACCGTCTGACCGAGTGATGTCAATCCCATCGCCCCGAAATAAGTGCCTCGTAAATGTTCCGGCGCGAGTTCATCTGTCAAGACGTCCGTCATCGTGAACATCAACACCTCACCGACGGTAAAGATGGCCATCGCGACAAAGAGGACCCACTCTACCGTCGCAAAACCGATGAGCAAAAGCCCGAATGACAACGTCGAAATCCCGAAGAAAAGTGACTTGATCGGGGAGACACGAATCCCAAAACGCATGATCGGATATTGGACGACGAGGACCGTGATGGCGTTCGTCGTCAATAAGTAGGCGAATAATCTCGAGCCTTCTTCTAATCCATCGCGTAGCGCGATGAATTGCGGGAGCGTCGAATTGAACTGGCTATAACCGATAATCGCAAAGACCATCCCAATAATGACCGCCCGAAACGTCCGGTCGTCCCGCAGGACCCGAAACGTCTCCGTCAAGCGTGGTCGTACTTTGACCCCATCTCCTTCTTCAAACGGATACTTATAAAACAAAATCGAGATGATGATTCCATACAATATGTATACTGCCGTCACGACAAAGAATGCGGTCTTCACACCGGTGAGTGACAAGACGACCGCCAAGAGTGGTCCGATGGCCGCGGCGATATTGATCATGAAGTAACGGACATTATAGACGATGACCCGTTGGTCTGCCTGCGTCGTATCACTGATGAGTGCACGCGAAGCCGGTTCTAAGAAAGACCGTGACATCCCCATCAATATCGATAGCATGTAAAACCAAAACAGTTCCGTCGCAAGCGCAAGTCCTGCGAAGGTGACGGCATTGAGCACGATCCCGATCAACATGAGCTGTTTTCGTCCATACCGATCAGAGAGTGTCCCCCCAAAGAAGCTCATGAACAGACCTGAAAGTGCCGTCACGGCAAAGATCGTTCCGATCACACTCGCTGAAAAGCCGAGCGTAGCCAGATAGATCGCAAAAAATGGCATGACAAAAAACGTCGCCAGTCGTGCAAAAAACGTCCCGAACAGGACGCCCCACGTCAGTGGATGAATCTGTCTGAGCTTCATCCAAATCCCCCCTTTTCTTTCATATATGTAGTGTACTTCTCTTTATAAAAGAACACTAGACAAAAAAAGACCCAGGAGGAAGTCTCCTGAGTCGAGATGACTTATTGTTTGACCGGTACGACCGCACCTTTGTATTCGTCCAAGATCCACTGCTGTGTCTCTTCAGACGTCAATACTTCGAGGAGTGCTTTGACGCGCTCGTCGTCTTCGTCCCCTTCACGTGTAACAATCAAGTTGACGTATGGTGAATCTTCCCCTTCGAGTGCAATCGCATCTTCAAGTGGGTTGAGACCTGCATCAATTGCATAGTTCGTGTTGATGAGGACCGCATCACCTTCTCCGTTCTTGAATGCCGTCGGAAGAAGTGCTGCTTCCACATCTGTTTTGAACTTCAAGTCTTTCGGGTTGTCAACGATGTCAGCGACTGTCGCATCGACTGTTTTACCTTCCGCAAGTGTGATGAGACCCTCTGATTGAAGCATCGTGAGGATGCGTCCGTGGTCAGCCACTGATGAGCTCATGATGATTTCTGCACCTTTAGGAAGTTCGTCGAGCGATTTGTATTTTTGTGAGTAGACACCGATCGGCTCGATATGAACGCCACCTGCGGATGCGAATTTGTAGTCCTTGTTCTCAGCCATTTGTGATTTGAGGTATGGCTCGTGTTGGAAGTAGTTCGCATCGAGTTCCCCGCTCGCGAGTGTTTTGTTCGGAAGCACGTAGTCTTGGAACTTCTTGATTTCAAGTTTGTATCCTTTTGCCTCATATTCTTCTTGTACGTGCTCTAAAATTTCAGCGTGCGGTACGTTTGACGCACCAACAATCAATGTTTTGTCATCGCCAGAACCTGTCTCTGCTTCTTCCCCGCCACAAGCCGCAAGAACCGTGAATGCTGATAATGCTGTCAATCCAAGTACTGTTTTCCAAGTTTTCATCATGAATCCCTCCAAATGGTATATGTGTAATTATGCTGAACGTTTATCAATCTTCGTGACAAGTCGGTCCCCGATAAATTGGATGACGAACACGATGATCAAGATGAACACCGTCGCCACGAACGTGACGTCGTTTTGTGAACGTTGGAATCCTTCTAAGAAGGCCAAGTTCCCGAGTCCACCACCGCCGACAACTCCCGCCATCGCCGTATAACCGACGATTGCCACGATTGTCACCGTGAGTCCCGACACGATTGCCGGAAGAGCTTCCGGAATCAAGACTTTATAAATGATCTGCCATTTCGTCGCTCCCATTGACTCGGCCGCTTCGATGACCCCACGGTCGACTTCACGAAGCGCAAGTTCGACCATACGGGCGTAAAACGGTGCCGCTCCAATGATGAGCGCTGGAAGCGCCGCCGTCGAACCGAGCATCGTACCGAGTAGGAACAACGTAAATGGGATGAGTAAGATAATTAAAATGATGAACGGGATCGAACGGAACACGTTGACGACCGCGCTGACAAAAACGTAAATCGGACGATTTTTCAATAAAAGTGATTCGTTTGTAATATAGAGAATCAACCCTAAAGCGAGTCCGATCACAAACGTCGCCACACCTGCGACGAGCGTCATATAGAGCGTCTCCCAGGTCTGTTCCATCATGATTTGCCAGTCTACGTTAGGAAACATCGCTTTCCACCTCCACTTCTACGGATTGCGAACGAATCGACGTGATGGCACGTTCGATTTCACTTGCTTCCCCAATCAGTTGGATGAATAGCGTACCGAGCGCACCTACCTGTGACTGGGTCACGTTTCCGCCGATGATGTTGAATCCGATGTCATGCGTTTTGAGGACGTCAGACAAAATTGGTTGTTCTGCCGTCTCGTTCAAGAATTTCAATTTGACGATTTGACCGCTCGGATACCGTTCTTTTAAGTGTTCGAACGTAAGTGACATGTCATCCACTGCTCCGATTTGCTTGACGAATTCTTTCGTGATCGGTTGCTCCGGATGTTGGAACACGTCCGAGACTTGACCGGTCTCAACGACTTTTCCGGCCTCCATCACGGCGACACGGTGACAAATCTTTTGGATGACATGCATCTCATGCGTGATGAGGACAATCGTCAATCCGAGCTTCTTATTGATGCTGACGAGCAGTTCGAGAATCGAATCCGTCGTCTTCGGGTCGAGCGCGCTTGTCGCTTCGTCACAGAGGAGAACCTCTGGATTCGTAGCGAGCGCGCGGGCAATCCCGACTCGCTGTTTTTGACCGCCCGATAATTGCGATGGATAGCTATCCTCGCGACCAGCCAAGCCAACGAGCTCGACGAGTTCCTGGACGCGTCGTTTCCGCTCACTTGCCGGAACCCCGATCAGTTCGAGTGGGAAACTAATGTTTTCTGCGACCGTGCGCGACCACAGAAGGTTAAAGTGCTGGAAAACCATCGAGACGTTCTTGCGAACTCCTCGTAGTTCTTTCGGGCTAAGCTTCGTGAGCTCACTCCCGGCGACCTCGATTTCACCGCTTGACGGTGACTCGAGACGGTTGAGTAATCGGATGAGCGTCGATTTTCCCGCCCCCGAATATCCGATTATTCCAAAAATTTCACCGCGATCAATCGTTAGTGATACATCATCGACCGCCTGGACACGACCATTTTTCGTATCGAACCATTTGGCGACGTTTCGTAATTGAATCAATACCTTTCCCTCCTGACAACAAAAAAAGCGCGCACGTTTGAGCAAACGTGCGCACTTTATCGTACGGACAACGATTGCTCTCATCTGTCAAGGTTTCTCACCTTGCTGGAATTAGCACCATTTCGGATTGCTCCGCGGTTGCTGGGCGTCATAGGGCCAGTCCCTCAGCCTCTCTTGATAAGAGTGTTGTGTATTCGATTAGCTTTATCATAGCGACAGCTTTTTCTGCTGTCAAACCCTTTTTTCAAAAAAATAAAAAAAGGTGCCGTCCGAGGACGACACAGAACGTAGCACCTTGAGTCACGGAAGGACAGCCCATAGATGAAAATCTTTTGCCCGTTCAAGATTTACATCCTTATATGGGGGAGATTCACCAATCATCACTCGATCTTGGCTTGGACCGTGCGATTATACGGAACGTCTGTCTTCGCTTGATTTTTTTGGGGGACAATCGAAGGGAAGACTGACGTGTATTCGTATAGAGGTAGCAGCGGCTTCGCCAAAACGTCTTGATATCGGGAATATCGCGTCCTATTTTGTGTTCAAGTAAGATGTTGTAATGAACATACCATTCGTGAACTTTCTGTGTCAACTGATTATTTAAAATTTTCAGATTATTCTAATGTTCCTCTCTCACTTCACGAAAGAGAGGACATGTTGCACATTTTGAAACGCGTATAATCGATCTTGAACCTCGCCATTTTCAAGCTTCAACAGGGCGGGTACGCTCATCACTTGGTAGGCTTCTAACTCTTTTGGGATATAGTTCGCATCTCGCTTTTCGATTTTAATTTCAGGGTCGATCGCTTCGACAACCGTTAACATTTTTTCCGCCACAGCGCATGTACCACACATCGGAGCGTATATATATAAGAATCCGTCTGTAATCATTTTCCTCACCTCTCTTGTCATTATAATCATCGTTTGAGTCCCGTTCAAAAATCGTGCTCTCGTAAAAATTCAGAATTTTTCAATGATTCACTTGACTCTTTCTAAAGAGAGGAATAATATGGGTTCTAACTTTATCGCTTTTGTACATAACAGTAAAGAAGAAGGACAGGTGAATGAATGATGACGGAACCAACAACAGGTACTATGAAACAGTTCACGATGAACGTCTTAAACGGTCTCAGCATGGCGATTCTGATCGCACTCATCCCGAGCGCGTTGCTCGGCGAATTAACGAAAGCCATACTTCCGTATTTTCCGTCTCTTCAATTCATATTGGATGCGACGACGATTGCGATGCGACTCCTCCCGACCATAATCGGTCTTGCAGTCGCCATGCAGTTCGGACGATCGATTTTAGAGGCAGGAACGATTGCGATTGCAACGTATGTCGGTAGTGGCGCCGTTCGAATCGACGAAGGGGCGTTCGTGATGGCGGGCATCGGTGACGTGATCACAGCCGGTGTGACCGCTGCGATTGCTACGCTTCTTGTCATGAAGCTCGCTCCCCACTTGAAGACGTATACGGTCATTGTTATGCCGATGACCATCATTGTCGTTGCAGGAGGCATCGGGGCCTTCTTGTTGACGTACATCTCACAGATCACGACGTATATCGGTCTACTCATCATGACGATGACTGACCTTCAACCGGTGCTCATGGGGATCTTGATCGCCATGGCGTTCTCACTCATCATCGTCTCACCGATCTCGACTGTCGGGATTGCAACAGCCATCAGCTTGTCCGGTGTTGCGGCGGGTGCGGCGAACCTTGGCGTCGTCGCCGCTGGATTCGGTCTCGCGATTGCCGGATGGCAGGCGAACGCGACCGGCACATCGATTGCCCATTTCCTTGGGTCTCCGAAGATTCAGATGGCGAATTTTGTCCGACGTCCCATCATGATGCTTCCCATTTTAGCGAATGCGGCGATTCTCGGTGCGCTCGCTGGAATCCTAAAAATTGAGGGAACGCCAATTAGCGCCGGGTTCGGGGTGTCAGGACTCATCGGTCCGGTGAACGCCCTTCATCTCATGCCAGGTGGATTCGCCCTCTTCAACGTCCTGCTCGTCATCGTCTTGTTCGGACTGATTCCGGTCGCACTCGGAATCTTCTTCTATCGTGTGTTTGAACGGACGACACTCGTCCAATCCGATCATTACCGACTCGATTTCGAGTAAACAAAAAAGCCGGCTTCTCCATCGGAGAGGCCGGTTTTACTTATCCTTGAATCATTGCTTCGTATTCTTCCGCAGACATGAGTTTGTCGAGGTCTGACTCTTCCGTCAACTCGACTTCGATCATCCATGCGTTTTCAAACGGTGACTCGTTGACGAGTTCTGGAGAATCCGCGAGGTCCTCGTTCACTGCCGTGATGCGACCAGATACTGGTGCATACAACTCAGAGACCGTCTTCACTGATTCGACTGAGCCGAATGGCTCGTCGAGCAAAATCGTACCATCGACTTCTGGGAGTTCGACAAACACGATATCCCCTAGTTCGCTTTGTGCGAAATCCGTGATGCCGATGCGGGCTTTCGTTCCGTTCACTTCTACCCACTCATGTTCTTTTGAATAACGTAAATTTGCTGGTACTTTGCTCATCCTAACTTCCCCCTCAAATAAATTAGACTCACATCTGTATTATAGCACTTAGCCCCAAACGTCCGTAAAGGACTTTTCTGAAAATCCAACGGTCGTTTTTTCACCGTTTGTGACGATTGGTCGCTTCAAAAGCATACCATTGCTTGCTAATAGCTCAATTTGTTCGTCTTCTGATAGATTTGGTAACTTGTCCTTGATCCCTTCGTTCCGATAGACTTGCCCACTCGTGTTAAAGAACTTTTTGAGCGGTAGACCCGATTGTTTCCATAACTCAGCGAGTTCCTCTTTCGTCGGCGTGGATTCGACGATATGGACATATGTATACTCGATGCCTTGTTCCTTCAACCACTTTTCTGCTTTTTTACATGTACTGCATGGTGGATAGCCGTATAGTGTCACCATCTGTTCATCACCTCTCTTTTCAATGTAGCACATCTAGAGAATTCTATTCACGTCTCAAGCAACCGTTCAATCTCTCGTTTCATCGTTGGATTGACCTCATATCGCTCTTCGATAAAACGTAAGATTGCCGCTGCTGCGACGCCTGACTTGCCATATCCTAATACCCCGCCCAACAGGAAAGAAATCATTTTTGGATGTCTCGACTCGACCCGACGTGTCGGATTGAACGGGTCTCCATGTTCCCCCATCGCCTTCAACACGTTCTGAACGGCCGCGACCTGGACAAGTTCGAATCCGGCGAGCGTCTCGCCACGACGTTCCCGTAGCAAGCCGACATATAGGTTCGTCAACGCCTCTTCATAATAATAAGCCGCTGCTTCACGGGAAATTGCAAGATGTGGTGTTGCAAATACCTCAAGCGCCTCGTCACGTCGCCAGACGACACGTCCTGGCGTATAGGCGATGGTCGACAGTTCGTGCAGTTCAAACACGGCGAACTCGCCATAAATGCCGTCATGATACATGATCTTATGTCCGTCTCTCGTGTTTTGGAACTGATAGTGAAGCGGTTCGACCTCGAGCCAGTCGAGTCGGTCGATAAAGCGCGCCTTCTGCCCATCCTCGACAATCAAAAAGAAATCGAGGTCGGAATACTCATCCAACCGCTCCGTCTCTTGTCCGATCGAACCTAGTGCAAGCAACATAAGCGTTCCTTCGTGTGCGGCGACCGATTCCCCAATTCGTTCCATCCGGTCGAGTAATACATCTCGTTTTGTCATCGTCTCTCCCCCTCGTCTCTATTGTAAGTGGCAGAGCTCAAAAAAAGAAAGGGTCGACCGCGTCCGGTCCACCCTTTCTGTCCATTTGATTAGACGATAAACTTGTTCGCTTTGATGAGGCTCGCTGCGACTTCGCGCTTCGTCCCGATCACGTTGATCGGCTGATAGCGGCTGAACTTCTTCATTGCCGAGAGAAGCATACGCTGCTCGTCGCCAGACGCCGCTGCGTACAATACTTCTTTCGCCATGAGTTCGACTTGTTTGAATACTTGCTCCGCAAAGATTTCTGTATAGCGGACTTTGAGCGTGTTCTTCTCTTCGCCTGAACGGGCAATCGCTTTGTCTGTACGAGCGATGGCTGCTTCAAGCGCATAGATGGCACTGATCATGTCTGCAATCTTCGCCAAGATTTCTTGTTCGTTTTGAAGGTCTTGTTGATACTTCTGAACCGCTGTACCTGCGACCATCAAGTTGATCTTCTTCATGTTCGAAAGGAGCATCTTCTCGCGAGCGAGTGGTGAGCCGTCCAATTCTTGTGGCATGTAGCTCATGAGCTCTTTTTGAAGTTTTTGCGCTTCTGCGAGGAGCGGCAATTCACCTTTCATCGCTTTCTTGAGGAGCGTACCTGGGACGATCAAACGGTTGATCTCGTTCGTTCCTTCGAAGATACGGTTGATCCGTGAGTCACGGTAGAGGTTCTCGACTTCATACTCTGCCATGAATCCGTATCCACCGTGAATTTGAACGGCTTCGTCGACAACGTAGTCGAACGTTTCAGAAGCGAATACTTTGTTGAGTGAGCATTCGATTGCGTATTCTGCGATTGCTTGTGCGACTTTCGATCCGTCGCGCATGTTCTCGTCACCAAGTGCGTCCAAGCTGTCCTGGAACAAACCACCTGTACGATAGACTGAACTTTCCATCGCATAGATGTTCGCTGCCATCGTCGCCAATTTCTCTTGGATGAGTGGGAATTGGCTGATCGGTGTCTTGAACTGTTTGCGCTCGTTCGCGTATTGAACCGAGAGGTCGAATGCACGTTTTGAAGAACCGACTGCTCCGACTGCGAGTTTGTAACGACCGACGTTCAAGATGTTGAAGGCGATGACGTGACCTTTTCCGATTTCACCGAGAAGGTTGTCGACTGGTACTTCGACGTCTTCAAGGATGAGCGTACGTGTCGACGAGCCCTTGATTCCCATCTTCTGCTCTTCTGCGCCTGTTGAGACTCCTTTAAAGTCACGCTCGACGATGAAGGCACTGAACTTGTCGCCATCGATTTTCGCGTAGACGACGAAGACGTTTGCGAAGCCCGCGTTTGTGATCCATTGTTTCTCACCGTTCAAGACGTAGTGCGTGCCCGCTTCGTTCAAGACAGCTGTCGTTTTCGCACCGAGGGCGTCAGACCCTGAGCCTGGCTCAGTGAGCGCGTAAGCCGCGATCCATTCGCCTGTCGCGAGTTTTGGCAAGTACTTGTGCTTTTGCTCTTCTGATCCGAAGAAAACGATCGGGAGCGTCCCGATCCCAACGTGTGCGCCGTAGCTGAGTGCGAACGAACGTGCTTTCGCGAAGCGCTCCGTGATGATTGAAGATGAAATTTTATCGAGTTGGTAACCGCCGTACTCTTCAGGAACGTCTGCTCCGAGAAGACCGAGCTCGCCCGCTTCTTTCAACAATTCGACAGAGAGATCGAACTCGTGTTTCTCGATGCGCTCGAGGACTGGCATGACGCGGTCATCGACAAATCCAGCCGTCGTGTCACCAATCATCTTATGCTCATCTGAGAAATCCTCTGGTGTGAAGAGACGCTCTGCGTCGAGTGCGTCAATGACAAAGCTACCGCCTTTAATCAATTCATGTTCTGTACGTTCCATATCCGATTCCCCCTTAAAGTAATTCGAAGACACCAGCCGCGCCCATTCCGCCGCCGATACACATCGTGACAACCCCATACTTCTCATTGCGTCGTTTCATCTCATGCAAGATTGAGACTGAAAGTTTTGCTCCAGTACATCCGAGTGGGTGACCGAGGGCGATGGCGCCGCCGTTCACGTTCACTTTCGATGGATCGATGCCGAGTTCACGGATGACACCGAGTGACTGACTCGCGAACGCTTCGTTCAACTCGAACAATCCGACTTCTTCTAACTTCACGCCGGCCATCTCGAGTGCTTTCGGAATGGCGACGACTGGACCGATTCCCATCACTTCCGGACGGACACCGCCGACCGCGAACGAGAGGAACTTGGCCATCGGTTGCAATCCTTGGCGTTCTGCTTCTTCACGGTCCATGACGAGAACTGCTGCTGCTCCATCGGATACTTGTGAAGCGTTACCCGCCGTGACCGATCCTTTGATTTTGAAAGCCGGGCGAAGTTTACCGAGCGCTTCAATTGTCGAATCGGCGCGGACACCTTCGTCATGCTTGACGACTTTCTCCACTTCCGCGACTTTCCCGTCTTCACCGAGTACGTGCTCGATGACCGTCACAGGAACGATTTCTTCCTGGAACTTGCCACCTGCGATGGCTGCCGCCGCCTTTTGGTGACTGTTGATAGCAAATGCATCTTGGTCTTCGCGCGAGATGTTGTATTCAGCTGCGACACGTTCTGCCGTATGCCCCATGCTCATGTAGTACTCTGGTGCCGTCTCCATGATGTGTGGGTTTGGACGGATGACGTGACCACCCATCGGGACTTGGCTCATCGACTCCATACCGCCGGCGATGATGGCCGTCGCTTGACCAATCATGATTTTCGCCGCCGCATCCGCGATGGCTTGAAGACCTGACGAGCAGTAGCGGTTGATGGTGATCGCTGGAACTTCGTGCGACAGTCCCCCCCGGACCGCCGCATAGCGAGCGATGTTCATCCCTTGCTCCGCTTCTGGCATCGCACAACCCATGATGACGTCATCAATCGGGCCTTTATATCCTGAACGCTCAAGCGTTGCCTTGATGGCATATCCCGCGAGCTCGTCCGAACGTACGTTACGGAACGAACCGCGTTTTGCTTTTCCGACCGGCGTCCGTGCGCCGGCTACGATGACTGCTTCCCTCATCTGTTTTGTCCCCCTTTATCAGTTGCGTAGTGGTTTGCCTTTCACGAGCATATGTTGCATCCGTTGTTGTGACTTCGGCTCCCCGATGAGGCTCAAGAAGGCTTCACGCTCGATGTCGAGGAAGTACTGTTCGTCGACGAGCGTACCGTATGCCAAATCACCACCACTGATGACGTGTGCGAGTTTCTTCGCAATTTTCAAATCGTGCTCTGAAATATAACCACCGTAGAACATTTCGTACGCCGCGAGTTCGAGCGTCGCTTTCCCTGTTTGACCGACGACCGGTAACTTTTCACGAACCGGTGCCGTGTACCCGTCAGCCAGTTCAAGGACCGTCTGTTTCGCATCGAACGTCAAGTGGTCACGGTTCATCGAGATGCCATCGACCGCACGGTGGTAACCGAGTTTCTTCGCATCAAATGCCGACTTCGATACTTTCGCCATCGCAATGTTCTCAAATGTCTGTTGCGCAGCCTTCTCGATGTTTTGCATCGATTTTGGTGTCTGCTCAAGGAGACGACGGTACGTGTTGACGTTTCCGCCCCCACCAGGGATGAGGCCGACACCGACTTCGACGAGACCCATATATGTCTCAAGCGCGGCTTGCATACGGGCTGCCGGTAAGCTGATTTCCGTTCCACCACCGAGCGTCATTCCGTACGGTGCGGCAACGACCGGGCGACTTGAATAACGAATCTTTTGAACGACTTGTTGGAACTTGTTGATGATCCAATCGAGTTCGAACCAGTTCTCGTCTTCTGCTTCCATGAGCATCATCGCAAGGTTGGCTCCGACACAGAAGTTCTTGCCGTCGTTGGCAAGGACCATTCCTTTGAAGTCTTGCTCGACGCGGTCGATTGACTGTTCGATCATCTGCATGATGTCGACACCGATCGCGTTGTTTGGTGATGTGAATTCGAGTGCGACGACGTCATCGCCGATATCGACGAGGCGTGCCCCACCGTTCTCTAGGATGATGCCGTTTGATTTTGCGAGCGGTTTGAGTTTCAATTCTTTCGGGTTGACGGTCTTCTCGACATACGTCTTCGACGCTTTATCGTAATACTGGTCTCCCTTGTAGAATGACGTATTGCCTGCAGCAAGCATCTCATCGATCCATGCCGGGACGTCATAGCCTTCCGCTTTCATACGCTCGACTGATTTCTCCACACCGAGGGCATCCCACATCTCGAACGGTCCGAATTTCCAACCAAAGCCCCACTTCATCGCATCGTCAATCGCAACAATCGTATCGGCAATCTCACCAGTGAGACGTGCCGAGTAAGCGAGCGTCTTCGCCGTGATTGGCCAGAGCAATTGTCCGACGCGACCTTTGTTCAAGATGGCACCTTTCAATTTCGCTTTTGAGCCAGGAAGTGACTTGATTTGATCGAGTTCAGGACCTGTAATCGCTTTCAATTGTTCGTATTCGAACGTCTGAAGGTTCAACTCCTGGATGACCTTGCCTTCTTTCTTATAGAAGCCTTGACCGGCCTTTTGTCCGATCCAGCCTTTTTCGACGAGTTGCTTCATTTCTGAAGGGACGTCGAACGTGTCCTTCTCTTCCCCAGCTTCGAGCGTCTCGTAGACGTTACCCGCCACGTGGACGAACGTGTCGATTCCGACGACATCGAGTGTGCGGAATGTCGCCGATTTCGGACGACCGATGAGTGGACCTGTGATCGAGTCCATCTCTCCGATTGAAGCGTTTTGTTTGAGCATCTCTTCAAACGTGACGAGAAGACCATACGTCCCGATACGGTTCCCGATGAAGTTCGGTGTGTCTTTTGCTTCGACGACACCTTTTCCAAGACGGTCTTCCGCGAAACGTGACATGAAGTCGATGACCGGACGGGCTGTTTTCTCCGTCGGGATGAGTTCGAGCAACTTCAAGTAACGTGGTGGGTTGAAGAAGTGTGTGCCGAGGAAGCGTGATTTCAATCCTTCCGGAAGGGCACTTGCCATCGCTTCGATGGAGATTCCTGACGTGTTCGAGCTGAGAATCGCATCTTCACGGATGTAAGTTGCAATCTTCTCGAAGAGTTGTTGCTTCACATCAAGACGTTCGACGACGACTTCGATGACCCAATCCGCTTCTTTCAAACGCTCTAAGTCATCTTCTAAGTTTCCGACTTCGATGAAGTTGAGATGATCGGCTGTCGCGAGTGGTGCTGGATTTTGTTTCAATAGTTTTTGACGGTTTTCTGAGGCGATGCGATTGCGTACTTCTGGTGACTCGAGCGTCAACCCTTTCGCTTCCTCTTTAGCTGTCAATTCACGTGGTACGATGTCGAGCATGAGCGAACGAATCCCCGCGTTCGCCAAGTGAGCCGCAATCCCCGCCCCCATTACTCCTGAACCGATGACGACCGCAAAACGAATTGAGTTCGTCAAACGGAGGTCGGTTGATTGTTCGATGTGACTCGTCATAGTGTTCCCCCCTAAAATGAGAATGAATAGTGATTCATTTCACGCGTAAAAAAAATCGCAATCACCATCGTGTTTACTCTTCTATCATAAATGAATGAACATTCATTCGCAAGCGTTCATTTTTCAATTTCATTCCATTTTTTGAATGAGCGATTAGTTTTCAATGGGTGTGGTATAGACAAAAAGAGTCAAATTCAGAAAGGGGAATGTATACATGCGCGATAATCGTCTGAACACCGTAGGCAGTCGAAAAGATTTTGAGGCATTTAAAAAAAAGGCACAAGAACAGGCACACCAACCGGGAATCGATTCGAAAATGGAACCCTTCCCCATCTATGAACGGGAAGATTATAAAGGAAGTGACAAGTTAAAAGACAAGGTCGCCATCATCACCGGTGGAGATTCTGGGATTGGAAAGTCGGTCGCCATCTTTTTCGCCCACGAAGGTGCGAACTCCGTCATCGTCTATAAGGACCAGAACGAACTCGAGGACGCGGAAGCGACGAAAGAACGGATTGAGGACTTAGGTCAAGCTTGTCTATTACTTCAAGGCGATCTCGGAGAATCTTCTTTCTGTCAACGAGTCGTCGAAGAGACGCTCGAGACGTTCGGCCGGATCGACATCCTCGTCAACAACGCCGCCGAGCAGCATCCACAGGAATCGCTTCTCGACATTTCGGACGATCAACTCGAGAAGACGTTCCGCACGAATATCTTCAGCATGTTTTACTTAACGAAAGCGGCGCTCCCCTACTTAAAAGAAGGAGCGAGCATCATCAATACGACTTCGATCACGGCCTATGAAGGAAACGACCAATTGATTGACTATGCGTCGACGAAAGGTGCCATCACGGCATTCACCCGCTCGCTCGCCAAAAACTTGGCGGACAAGAAGATTCGCGTCAACGGGGTCGCCCCGGGACCGATTTGGACGCCACTCATCCCGTCAACGTTCGATGCGGAGAAAGTGAAATCGTTCGGGGACTCTTCCGGTATGAAACGACCGGGGCAACCGGCCGAACTCGCACCGGCCTATGTCTACCTCGCAAGCGATGATTCGACGTACGTCAGTGGTCAAGTCATTCACGTCAACGGTGGTACCGTGATTAACGGATAATAGGTGAGACTCAGCGATTGCTGGGTCTTTTTTTGTGCAGTGCGTCCTTTCGGCGCCCATGCTTTCAGCAGGCAATCCCGAAGCCTCCTCGCGCCGTTCCCGGCACTGCGGGGTCTTCGTCGGATTGCTTTCCTGCATGAGTCAGGGCGCCGACGGACCACTGAAAAACAATATGACCATCTACGTCGTACATTAAGTATACTAATGACAAATAGGTAAATATGGAGGCTAGTCAATGACAAACCCATACAATGATGATGCGTATGACGAAGAGCACGACGAAGATATTTTAGAGTTCGACCCGCATTTTGACCATGATGCTAAGATGGAAATCAATTTGAATGAATCAGGCGTCAACTTCGTCGGCAACGCTGAAGGCTATCTCGCCCTTGCGCGAATGTTTACATTTTTAGCGCAAACACATATGTCTATTCGAAGGGAAGAAAATCCTCCGCCTGACGTAAATACTTCCTACGGATATGGCCCGTACCATATGACTGATTTCATCCGAGAAGATTTCATTCAAAATAAACAGTATATATTCAATCCAGGTGCTCTACATGATGTGCATCCAGAAGAACATCAAGAACTTTTCTTTTGGCTGTCCGATCAAATCGGTCCAGATTTTTGGGTAAGTGAGGACGAGAACAACAAATCGTAACACCTCCGCTAGTTAGATGACCGAACGCATCGACGTGATCTATACATCAAAAAGCACGAACATCCTCGACGGACGTTCGTGCTTTTCTCATTTCTTCACCATGCCTTTTAACACGAACGCCACGTTTGCCGGGCGTTCCGCAAGACGGCGCATGAAGTAACCGTACCAGTCACGACCGTATGGCACGTAGACACGGACTTTGTATCCTTGGCGCACGAGCTCGAGTTGACGCTCGACGCGGATGCCGTATAACATCTGGAACTCGAACTGGTCGAGTGGAATGTTGTTCTCTTTGACGTGCTCGATGACGGCGTCAATCATATGGTCATCGTGTGTCGCGATGGATGCGTAGTTCCCGTTCGCAAGATGGAGTTTGACGAGCTTCACGTAGTTATGGTCCACGTCCTCTTTTTCAGGGAACGCGACCGTCGCCGGCTCTTTATATGCCCCTTTGACGATGCGGAGGTTCGGCTTGAGCGGCGCAAGATGATTGATGTCATCTTCCGAGCGGTACAAGTACGACTGGATGACCGTTCCAAGACCGTCAAATTCAGACTTCAGCTTTTTGAACAATTCGAGCGTCTTCTCACAGCGCTGCTCATCTTCCATATCGATGGCCACAAAGACCCCGACTCGTTGTGCGACCGTCAAAATTTGACGCATGTTGTCTTCAATCAACTCGTCCGAGATATCGAATCCGAGTGACGTCAGCTTGAGTGACATATAGGCGTCTAATTGCTCTTCTGCCATAATTTCAATCGCACGCATGATCTCGTCGCGATTCGTATTCGCCTCTTCGACCGTCTTAATAAATTCCCCGAGATGATCGACCGTGACCGACAACCCTTTCGCGTTCAATTCGCGAATCGTCGGGACAGAAGCCTTAAAGTCTTCCCCTGCTACAAAGCGTGATGCACCAAATCGTAGGCCATATTTCTTTGCCAAACTGTTGAGTGTTTTGTTTTGTGACATGTAGATAAATCCATCGCGCAACACTTTTTCCATCTGATTTTCCCCCTTACTTTTACACCCATCTATCTCTATGATGATGTCTGCAATTATTATGACACACAAACGTCATTTCGTCTGTATTTTTGTAACCGTTTGCAGCACTTTCTTCCCAACTTTTCAAAAAAGACAGACGCCCCGTAGGACGGCTGTCTTATAGGCTTGTCGAAGGTGCGACATAGAGTAAAATACTGAGGAAGATGAACACGCTTCCCGCTAGGACGAACAAGTGCCAAATGGCATGGTTGAACGGCAGTTTTTGCCACACGTAAAACACGATGCCGACTGAATAGGCGATCCCTCCTGCGAGGAGAAGCATGAACCCTTGATGACCGAGTGATTCATACAACGGACGGATGGCGATGATGCAGATCCAGCCAAGTGCGAGGTATGTCACATTGGACACCCACATGTACTTTCCGGTCGAAAACAGTTTCCACACGATCCCAAGAATCGCGACACCCCACACGATCCCGAACAACGTCCAGCCGAGCGTCCCGTGAAGGGTCACGAGTGCGAACGGCGTATAACTTCCGGCGATGAGTAAGTAAATCCCCGCATGGTCGAACACTTGCAACACCCGCTTCGCCCGTGGATGCGGAATGGCGTGCATGAGTGTCGAGAAAAGATAGAGTAAAATCATCGATGCCCCGAATACACTGACCGCCGTGACGTTCCATGTGCTCCCACTTTCTGTCGCACTCATGACGAGCAGGACGAGGGCGACGATGCTGAAGATGACTCCTAAGCCGTGCGTGACCGCGCTCGCAATCTCTTCCCCGAGCGTGTCGGCATGGAGCATCTCTTTGAGTTGTTCTTGTTTCATGTGCTCCCACCTTCCGTAACTGTTCCTTCTAGTATGGACATTTCCCGATTTAAACACAATCAAAAACACGGGCTACCGATTAGCCCGTGTCGAGATTATGCGACTTCTTTCACCGGAACGTCACATTCCATTTGTGCTGCTCGCATCGCGCGTGCCCGTTTGTGGAACAAGACGAGAAGCGTCAACGTGCCGAGTGTCGAGATGACGTACGGAAGAACTCCGTCCAGCTTGAAGCCGATTGGCGCCGTCAAGATGTAGAACCAAACCGCATACAACATGAACGTCCCCGGAAGGAGCGCGATATAGTGATTGCGCCCTTTAATGTAAAGGTACATCGCCCCGACGAACAGTGCGATGACCGCCGTCGTCTGGTTCGCCCAGTTGAAGTATTGCCAAAGCATTTGGAAGTCCATGTTCGTGAGCACGTATGAGATTGCGAAGAGTGGGAGTGCGATCCAAAGACGTGACGAGAACTTCTTCTGTGCGATCGACATGTAGTCCGCGATAATCATTCGGGCGCTACGGAATGCCGTATCGCCTGACGTGATCGGTAAGACGATGACTCCGAGAATCGCGAGCGTGCCGCCGATGCTGCCGAGCATGAGTGTCGCCACTTCTTGCACGACAAGTGCCGGAGTGCCCGCACTGATGAGTCCAAGTAATTCCCCCGGCTCAAAGATGGCCATCGCCGCTCCAGCCCAAATCATCGCGATGACCGCTTCGGCGATCATCATGCCGTAGAAGATTTCACGACCGTTGCTTTCTTTCATCGTCGTCCGCGAAATGATCGGTGACTGTGTCGCATGGAAACCAGAGAGTGCCCCACACGAGATCGTGAAGAAGAGGAGCGGCCAGATCGGTAAGCCGTCCGGATGCATGTTCGTCAATGTCATCTCTGGAATCTTGTATCCTTGAGCGAACAAGCTGACCGCAATCCCGATGGCACTGATGACGAGTAGCGCCCCGAAGAACGGGTAGATACGTCCGATAATCTTATCGACCGGGAGAAGCGTCGCCAAGATGTAGTAAGCGAATACGGCGAAGATGACGATGGTGAGCGTCGATGCGTTCCCATCGAACAAGTTGTTGATCATGTTACTCGGAGACGTGACGAACACCGTCCCGACAAGAAGTAAGAGTAAGAGTGCAAACCCGTTGACGATATGGCGAAGCGAACGCCCGAGAAACTTTTCCGCCAGTTGTGGCAAGTGTGCCCCGTTGTTTCGAAGGGAAATCATTCCTGTCAAATAGTCATGAACCGCACCGGCAAAGATCGATCCGAAGACGATCCAAAGGAAGGCGACCGGTCCGTAGAGCGCCCCCATGATTGGTCCAAAGATTGGTCCGACACCGGCGATGTTGAGCAATTGAATCATCGAGTTCCGTTTTTTGCCCATCGGCACGTAGTCGATGCCGTCCTGAGACGCATAGGCGGGCGTCGTCCGCTCTTCCTTGATGCCGAACGTCTTCTCGACGTAACGACCATATACTAAATACCCGACCAAAAGTAGTGCGAGTGCGACGAAGAATGTAATCATCTGTCAGTCCCCTTTTCCGTACATATGTAGCCGAATCCCATCAGCTCTTCGGTTTACACGTGTCATGTAACCGATTACATGTTTGATTATACATAAGACCAGATGATAATGTAAGGGCTTTCATTCACATTTTAGACACTTTTCTTCGACAAAAAACGACGCCCGATTCGGACGTCGTTCTGTACTTATTTCAAGTTGAAAGTTGCTTGTTTTGCGCCAGAACCATCGAAGTCACTCGCGATGACTTTGTACGTTCCTTTCGCAAGACCTTTTTTGAATGTGAACGTATACGTACCAGCCCAGCTCGCCTTCACTTTCGCGACTTGCTTGCCTTTGGCGTCTTTCAAGACGACCGTCGCACCTGGTGTCGTTTTCCCGATCAAGGCACGCGTACCTACTTTCACGCCTTTCGTGTTCTTCGGCGTCACCATCTTAGGCTTCGCGATCACAAATGACTCAGATTCAACCACTTTGCCGGAAACATCTTTCGCTTCGATTTCATAGCTTGCCGCAACGAAACCAACGCGCTTCGTGAATTCGAATTTACCAGACTCGTCTGCCGTCGCATAGGCGATTCGTTTTCCGTCCCGTTTCAACACCATTTTCGCACCTGGCGAAGACGTCCCCGTCAGAACTGTCGTGTTGGCATACGTCAAACGTTTCGAGATGGCAGGCGCTCCGACAAATCCGTCTCCGACGACTTTCGTTTCCGTCATCGTCTTCCCGTTCAATTCGCTTTCAATCGTCAACGACTGACGAAGTTTGAGTGGCTTGACCGTCAAACGGTACATGCCTTCTGCATCGGCTGTCGTCGTGGCGAGAACCGTTTGGCCATCTTTCAATGTCACGTTCGCATTTGGCGCCGTTTTCCCGGTTACAACTTTTGCACCCGGTTTGATCACATCGACCGAAAGCGTCAAATCAACCGGTGTTGCCTCGAGCTCCGTCGTATAGGTACGGAAGAGACGACCTGCCGCATCTTCACGTGTCGCGTCCGTCGCTTCAATTCCTTCATAAAGGTTCAAGTACTGCTTCCCTGCGTCCGCTGTCTCAAATGTCACCGAACGCTTCGCGTCTGCGACAATCTTCCAGTTGTTGTCGGCTTTGTAGTCCAACTTGTCTTTACTTTCGACAATGTAGTCCGAGATGACGTTACGTGTCTCATACGCTGAGCGATAGACGATGTTCTTCCCGCCCCCAAGACCTGGGAACGATGAAGAACCTGCGCGATAGTTGTTCGTCGCGACCAAGAACTCTTGGTCCATCTTGATCGGTTGTCCATTGTACTCGACGTTCTTCACGCGGTTCGCATTCTCGTTGACGAGCTTCCCACCGACATCGAACTTCGCAGGACCCGTGACATCAATCTCATACGTCAAACCGTCGAGAACATCGAAGTTGTAGCTACGGAATTGAAGGTTGAGTAAGTTCTCGCCGTCTTCTTCGATTTGGTCAAACGCACCCGCTGACATCTCGAGCCAATCCATGACATCTTTCCCTGTCACTTTGACGACTTCGAGCGTGTTCGGATACACGTAAAGGTCCGCGACGTTTTTCAAAGCGATTTGCCCTTTCGGGATATTCGTATAGTAGCTTGCGTCCGTCAATTCACGGCCACCCGCTTTGAATGGCGCACCCGCTGACAAGAGCGGCAACTCTTTATATGCAGAAAGTTCTGGGTTCGTCTCGAGTTCTTTCTCGACATACCACTTCTGTGCGTTCGTCACGAACTGAACCGATGCGTCGTCACGGACGAGTGCGAAGTAGCTCTGAATGTCATCTTGAATCTCACCGACCGGTTGGTTGATGTAGTCGATTGTCGCCACGTGGTCGTCTTCGATCAACGCTTGAATCGTCGGATCAACCGCCGTATCTGCCGTCACCGAGTCGAGCGCGGCCGATGCGTCAAGAATCTGCCACTTGCCGTCTACGAGTTCAAGCTCGAAGTCGATGACACCGAGGTCCTTCCCTTGGTTGTTCGCCATGACGACCGGTTTGCCATTGATTGTCCCTTTTGTCATATCGACGTTCGGGAATGAAGCGAACATGCCTTTCGCATCCGGGAAGCGACCGTGTTGGTGCCCCGTCATGACCATGTCGAGTCCGTCAATCTTCGTGAGTGCGTAACCGACGTTCTCTTCGCTGTCGAGTTGTTCATCTGCAAGTGTCGCACTGTCACCGATGCCTGAGTGCGCGAGGGCGACGACGACGTCCGCTCCCCGGTCTTTCAATTTTTGAACCGCTTCACGTGCGGACGGGATGATATCCTCTGCCGTCACACGGCCTTGAAGGTTCCCCGAATCCCATGACATGATTTTCGGAGGGACGACTCCGAATACGCCGACTTTGATCGTATGTGTTTCCCCATCCAGGTCTGTGACCGTTCGTTCGATGATTTGGACCTCTTGTCCATCCACGTTGAACTTCGAGACGATCGGGTTGCCTTCTAAATCTTTGACGTTCGAGTTGACAAAACGCAGTTTCCCTTTCGATCCCTCCATCGCGTTGTATAAGAATGCGAGACCGAAGTTGAATTCATGGTTCCCAAGTGTGACGGCATCGTAGTTGAGTGCCGCCATCGCCTTGTACATCGGATGTTCGAACGCTTCATTTTTATCGACTTGGCTCTCACGGACGTAATCGCCAAACGGTGTCCCTTGAATCGTGTCCCCGTTATCGAACAAGAATGTGTTCGTTTCCCCAGCGGCTGTACGATGTTCATTGATGAGTGTCGCGACTTTCGTCAATCCAATCGTGTTATCGATTTTGTCTTGGAAGTAGTCGTAGTTCGTGATGTTCGTATGTAAGTCTGTCGTCTCTAAGAAACGAAGCTTGACGATATCCTCGTCCACTTCCGCCATGACGTTCGGTGCCTGTAGCGGCAAAACGGTTGGTAACACGAGCGCGGTCGCGATCGACCATTTCAATGCAGTTTTCATGTGATTGTCCCCTTTTTTTGGTTGATAATTGTCTAACCATATTCAATATAACACCAGCTGTCTTTCCCTCCTATTAAATTTTTATATAAAAATAGACCTAATTTCCTTTACAAAAATTAGGTCTATCCTCCTGTTATTGTTTGATGCGAACGGTGAACGGTCCATCGCCTTCAATTTCTTCAAATGTGACCGATACCGGGTACGCATGTTTCCCGTGAACCGGCTCTTCAAGACGAATCATCGTGAAGCCGACCACGTCCTCCCCACTCACGAGTTCAAGCGGGAGTTTCTCGACGTTCAAGTGGCGGTCGTATCCGTTGCGAAGGAGAATCGTCGCCGTGACGTCCGTCTCTTCCTTCTCCACCGATACGAGCATCAAGTTGAACTCGTTCTCCCCGACTGGCGGCGTCGAGATGTTCGTCCGCATGAGCTGTTGCCATGCACGTGTCGAGAATTTCGTCTCTTCTCCCGGTGACACGGGCTGAAGCGGGTCAATCGGATTCATTTGGAAGACGAGTCGGAGCGAGTCGTACGACTCCACTTCCCCGAACATCTCATCCAAGAAGAAGTCCAAGTAGACCGGTTTGCTCGTCCATGCCTCAAAGCTCGGCAGTTCAGAACGTCCGAGGACTTTCCGGCCAATCGGGACATTATTCGCGTCCAACAAGAGGACCGGCAATTCGTTGATCTCGAATGAGCTCGGAAGCGTGTTGCGGAACAACGCCACGATCGACAAGTCATGCCCGATCGACTCGACATTCAACAACTCAATCGAGAGCTGATTATCGAGAAGTGGTGGAAGTCGTTTCGCATGATAACGGAAGACGTACTCGTCCTCTTTCGGGATCCCCATCGCGTCGTCGATGACGAGCGTCAATTGGCGCCCTTCCTCTGTATTTCCTGTCTCAATCTGTTTACGTTTACGAAATCCTAACATTATACTTCCTCCTCTGCCATCTCAGCGAAATAACGGTCGAGCTGGCATAGTTCCGTCGTGACATCCCGTGCGATATTGATATATGTCTGTTCGAAGATTTCCAGTCCTTCTTTTCCGAACTGACGGCTCGGGTCTTCCTGACCGTAGCTGCGAAGCCCAATCCCTTCTTTCAATCCGCTCATCGTCGTCAAATGATCTGTCCATTTCATGTCGACGGCGCGGAGAAGCGACTCTTTGGCGAAGAGGACGATGTCATCTTGTTCGAGGCGTGACGCCGTCGTAGCGATGATCGTCTCCATCCAGTCGTTTAAAGCATCCTTCAGTTCACGCGTATCGGCGATGTCATTCGCCCATGTCGGCTCCTGCATCGTCAAGTAGCGCAAGTCTTCTTTCAACTCATCGATCGGCCATTCCTCAGGCACGAGTTCATCCGACACATGCATATCGATGCTGTTCTCGAGAGCGAGACGCATCATGCCGAGGACGTTTTTCGTGATGGCATCCGCATCGGCGTTGACGGCCTGGTTACGAATCGTATAGATGATATTCCGTTGCTCGTTCAAGACGTCATCGAGTTTGAACAAGTAGTCCCGAATCGAGACGCCGAGTCCTTCGATCGTCGTCTGCGCATATTCGATGATCTCGATGGCGTCTTTCGACGAGACCTCACCTGTCGCGCTCGGCTTCAATTTTTTCTCCACGCGCTCTAACTTCTGCGCCGCATAGCGTTTCACGATCTCATCTTCGAGCGAGACGAAGAACTCGGTCGCACCCGGGTCGCCTTGACGCCCCGAACGACCGCGGAGCTGGTTGTCGACACGTTTTGACTCGTGGCGCTCCGTCCCGATGACGAAGAGACCGCCCGCTTCCTTCGCTTTTGCGTCGAGCGTGATGTCCGTCCCGCGTCCGGCCATGTTCGTCGCAATCGTCACTTTGCCGAATTGACCGGCATCCGCGATGATATCCGCTTCCTGAGCGACCGTCTTCGCGTTCAACACGTCATGCTCGATCCGCTTCTTCTTCAAGTGCTTGCTGATGGCTTCCGATTGTGCGATCGAGGTCGTTCCGATCAAGACCGGACGTCCCGTCGCATGTAGTTCCGCCACTTTCTCAGTGACCGCCGCATACTTTTGCTCGGTCGTCATGAAGATGCGGTCCGGATGGTCGACACGCTGACGTTCGCGGTTCGTCGGCACTTGGACGACGTCCATGTTGTACGTCTTCAAGAACTCTTGACGTGACGTCTGAGCTGTCCCCGTCATCCCACCGACGAGCGGATACATCCGGAAATAGTGCTGAATCGTAATCTCCGCCGTCGTCTTGTTCTCTTCGGTGATGGTGACGCCTTCTTTCGCCTCGAGCGCCTGATGCAACCCTTCTGACAAGCTCCGTCCTTCCATGATGCGTCCCGTGAACAAGTCGATCAGCTCAATCTTGTCTTCACGTACGATATAGTCGACGTCAAGTTCGAACAAGACGTTCGCACGGAGTGCCTGGACGAGATAGTGATAGAGCACCTGGTGTGAGGCGCTGAACAGGTTATCGATGGCGAACAGCTCTTCAATCTTGACGATTCCTTCTTCCGTGAACGTCGCAGATTTCGACTCGAGGTCGACTTCGTAGTCGGTCTCCTCGAACTCAGAAATGATCTGTTGCGCCAACTGTTTCAACCGGATATGTGACCGGTCCTTCTGCGCGATGATGAGCGGCGTCTTCGCCTCATCGATCAAGATGCTGTCGACTTCATCGACGATGGCGAAATGGAACGGACGTTGGACCCGTTCTTCCGGCTTATGGACAAGGTTGTCACGCAAGTAGTCGAACCCGAACTCTGTCCCGACCCCATACGTGATGTCCGCCTGATATGCGGAACGCTTCTCGTCCGCTTCGATGTCCGGGACGTTCAAACCGACCGTCAACCCGAGGAAGTCGTGAATCTTCCCAATTTGTTCCGCGTCACGTCTCGCCAAATAATCGTTCACCGTGATGACGTGGACGCCTTTTCCTTCGAGCGCCTTGACGTAACTCGGCAAAGCGGCGACGAGCGTCTTCCCTTCCCCCGTCGGCATCTCCGAGATGTTCCCTTCGAGGAGGGCGAACCCACCGATGAGCTGGACGTCATAGTGACGCATGCCGAGCACACGGACTGACGCTTCGCGGACGAGAGCGAACCCTTCTTCCGCGATGTCATCTACTTTCTTTCCATCCAAGAGACGTGCTTTGAGCGTCTCCGTATATGTACGCATCTCGTCATTCGAGAGGGCTTTCATCGTTGTCTCTAATTCATTAATACGCGCGACCCGTCGTTCGTACGCTTTCAAACGCCGGCTTTGATCATTCGTTAACTGTTTTACAAATTGGATCACACTAATAGCCTCCATCTTTCTATCAATTCATCACTTACATACTCGTCTATTATAACGAAAATCGAACCATTTCGGAGACTTTTTTACGAAAACTTCCTAAAAGTTGGTTTTTAGACACGTGAAAACCTATAAATTTTGGTTAATTTTCAAAAAGTATTTGTAAAAATATTTTCAATTCACTATTTGAGATGACGTGAGACCGTGTTACGATGAAAAAAACAGAACATTTGTTCGTAAAAAGGAGTGGTGACGATGCGCAGACGAATCTTTTGTATCGACAGCGTCTCGTTCTATGCCAGTTGCGAGTGTGCCGCGCGCAACAAAAATCCTTACAAGACGAAGCTCGTCGTCCTCTCGAACCTGCAGGATAGCGGGGCACTCGTCCTCGCCGCGACCCCGAAGATGAAACAGCTCGGCATCAAGACTGGGTCACGTCGCTTCCACATCGACCGCCTCCCATGGCACGAACGACGGGACGTTTTGTATGCCGAGGCGCGGATGAGTCATTATTTGAACGTCTCCATCCAAATCATCCACATCCTCCATCAGTTCGCCCCGCCCGAGGCGATTCGCGTCTATTCGATCGATGAGACGCTCGTCGACATGACGGGGACGGAGCGGCTGTTCGGAAGTGACGAGCACGTCGCCCACCTCATGCGTGCGACGATTTTTCGCTATACGGGCATTCCCGTCACCATCGGTATCGGACCGAACAACGTCCTCGCCAAGCTCGTTCTCGATTTGCATGCGAAAAAGGAAGGAGTCGCCACGTGTCTCCTCCATGACGTCGAACGGCTTATCCACCCGGCGCCGATCGAGAAGATGTGGGGCGTCGGGACGAAGATGGCGGTCCACCTTCAGCGGCTCGGCATCTGGACGATCGGGGACTTGGCTCGTTATCCGCTCGAATCCCTTCATGAAAAGTTCGGTGTCATCGGTGCAGAACTTTGGCATCACGCCTGGGGCATCGACGAGTCGCCGACCATCCTGCCGGCGAGCTCCTTGTTCGGTGCGAAACGGACGCGACCGAAGTCGATCGGACACGGCATCACCCTCATGAAAGACTACACGACGTATTCCGCAATCCGGCTCGTCCTACAAGCAATCGCGGTCGAAGTCGGCATGCGGACCAGGCAAGCGGGGCTCGTCGGAGGGACGATTCATCTCGGGGTGCGCTATACGCGGACGAGCGACCGGGGTGGCTTCAGTAAACAAAAGAAGCTCCCCCGCTTCACAGCGGACGAGCAAGAGTTTCTCCCGATCTTATTGCAGCTATTTTTAGACGGCTGGGAAGAGACGGAGGCCGTCCGTTACGTCTCGGTCGCTCTCGGCAAGCTCGAGCCACGGAGCGACCACGTCCAGTTATCGTTCTTCGAAGACGAATGGGCGAAGGCGAAACGGCTCGACTTCCTCGATTTGATTGACGGCCTGAACGTCCGGTTCGGTCGCGGCACAATCCGACCGGCATCGAGCCTACTAAAAGACAGTCCGCTCCGGACGCGCCAACGTCTAATCGGCGGACATAAACAAGGAGGCGATTCCTCATGAGCAAGACCCGCTATCGTGACCGGGGTGAGTTGAAATGGATCCCATTTCTCATGCCCGAGCACGTCGCCCTACTGAAACGTTATTATGCCCAAATCCAAAAGATCGAACTACCCGACTTGGACGAACAGCTCCTCTATCTTTGGCAGACCGAGCTCGAACGAGCCATCCGTGAAGGCGACCAAGTCGAAGTGACCTTGTTCGTAGACGGCTTGACGAAAAGCATGCGCGGCTACGTCCACGCCATCTATTATGCCGAGCGCGAAGTCGAACTGTTCGATGGTGAGGTGCGCCGCGTCCCATTCGGAGATATCTTGTCCGTTCGTTAAGACGCCTCGATCGCTTCCTGGGTCGTCTCGAACGTCTCGATTCCGTCAAGCAGACCATAATGTGAAAGCGTCGCGCGGACCGAGGGTGACAGATGCGCGAAGATGACGTGACGGTCGGCCGCTTTTAGTTCGGTGACGACACGCCGCAACTCCTCGACCGCGGTCACGTCGATGACGGGACAACGATGAAAGTTGAAGATGAACACGTTCGGTTCCCGATGGATATGATGGAGGACGTGCTCGAACAACTCGACCGCACCGAAGAAGAGCGGACCTTCGACACTGAAGACGATTTGGCCGTCCCGTGTGACGTACCGTTCTGTCCGTTCGCGCACGTCAATCGTATCGGCCATCCGTTTCGCAAAGAGCGCGAGCGCACAGATGACCCCGACCTCGACGGCGACGACCAAGTCGACGAATACCGTCAACAGTAGCGTGACGAGAAGGACGAGCGACTCGGATGAACGATGACGCAACATCGCCATCACGTGATGGCGCTCGGACATGTTCCAGGCGACCCGCATCAAGATCGGAGCAAGTGCAGCGAGTGGCACGTAACTCGCAAACGGGGCGAGGACAAGTACCGCCACGAGCACCGTGAGTCCGTGAATGACCCCGGCACGTCGACTGACCGCTCCGGCCTGAATGTTCGTCGCCGTCCGGGCGATGGCACCTGTCGACGGGATCCCACCAAAGAACGGTGTGATCACGTTCGCGAGTCCTTGCCCGAACAGTTCCTTGTCCGGCTTCATCTTCGTCCCTGCCATCCCGTCGGCGACCGTTCCAGAAAGAAGTGACTCGAGTGCGCCAAGGAAGGCGATGGCGAACGCGGACGGGAGGAGTGTTGTGATCAGGTCGAGGTCGATCGCAAGCCAGTTGAATGTTGGCAGCCCGCTCGGGATACCGCCATATGCACTTCCGATGGTCGCGACCTCACCCGGGATGAGGAGACTGACGAACGTCGGGACGAGCATCGCCATGAGTAAGAGCGGTAAACGGAACGGTAGCTTCGGCACGAGCCAAAGCGTCAAAAAGCCAATCCCGGCAATGACAATCGGCCAAGGACTCGCTTCGGGCAACGCCTGACCGAGGCGAAGCAAGTTCTCGTGAAAGTGTGGTGCCTTCTCAAAGGTGACTCCAAACAACTCATCGAGCTGGTCGACGAAGATGACGACGGCAATTCCGGCCGTGAAGCCAATCGTGACGGCACGAGGCATGAAACGGATGAGCCGTCCGACCCGAAGCACGCTCATGAGGAGCAGCAACATTCCGGCGAGGACGGTCGTGACGAGCAACCCTTCATATCCATATGCGAGGACGACACCCGAAACGATCGGGATGAACGCCCCCGTTGGTCCGGCAATCTGGAACGTCGAGCCTCCGAACAGGCTGACGAGGATTCCGGCGAAGATGGACGTGTAGAGCCCATATACCGGCGGGACGCCTGAGGCGATGGCGAATGCCATGGCGAGTGGGATGGCGACGACACCGACCGTGATTCCGGCTGAGATATCCTTTTGCCACATCTCACGTGTGGAGAGTGAGTCTTGCATCATACATTCCTTCTTTCCCAATCAGTTCAAAAAACGAGTTTAGTGTACGCCTGGAAAGAGGGCTTGTAAACGGATTGAGAAAAACGTTAACAGAATGTACAAAAGAAAAAGACGCACCTTCCGATGCGTCTCCCTTCAATTCGTCGGAGCCTCTACGACTTGATTGCCATCTTCCGCGTCTTTCGCCAGCAACTTCACGTGACGACCGAATAACCACATGACGACGAGATGGGCTTTCGCCTGCGTCTTCGTATAGAACCACCACGGAAGTGCTGGTACGAACTCATGGATGGCGACGAGTCCTTCATCCGACTCCGGTAAACGTCTAAACTCGAGACGTCCCGTCTTATCCTCTTCACTCAATTTGACGAACTTGCCCCCGTCAATCGCAAAGGACGCCATATCGTCCGTCGCTTCTCGTTCAAGCGATAGATGAAGCGCGACGAACGAAGGATCGAGCAGTGCAATCTCCCAATCATCATCTTCTTTCGTCGTCTGAATGAGCGGATACATAAAACGACCGAGCCACTCGAAGTACGTGTCCGCCATCCAAAGCGCCGACTTTTCTTCCGGCAGACCGAACCGCTGAATCGAACGGACGGTGTATGACTTCGGTTGCTTTTTCTTCTTACCGCCCGAGGACTGCTTCTCTTCTTCCTCAAGCGCATGTTCGACCGCCTGTTTGAACGGAATCTCTCCCTGACCGATACCTTCGACCGTGTCTTCTGCGACCATCGCGTGCCCCATGCTCTCGACGAGCGGATAGACGGTCGCCTTCGGTTCACCCGTGACAGCCATGACCCACAGCCGCGATAGTTTGATTGTCGGGAACGGGAAGTCGATCAAGACGCGACGCTTGTCCATGACTTCGGCTGTCTGTTCGATCATCTTCCGATACGTCATCACCTCAGGACCTCCGATGTCGATATGACGGTCATAAAGCGACTCGGCACCGACGACCGAGATGAGCGCCTGAACGGCTTCCCGGATGTCAATCGGATGCGTCTCCGTCTTCGTCCAACGTGGCAAGATCATCGTCGGTAACCGTTTGACGAGCTTCGCTAAAATCGGAAACGACGAGCCTTCCGGACCGATGATCAGTCCAGCACGAATCGTCGTCACCGGTATCCCTTGCCCGCCGAGGATGCGTTCGACCTCGAGTCGGCTCTTCAAGTGACGCGACAACGTCTTTTCTTGTTTCGGGATGATCCCACTCAAATAGACGATCTGCTCAATGTCGTTCGCCTTCGTCGCCCGAGCGAAGTTATCCGCAATGAGCGCATCCATGTCCTCGAACGTCGCTTGCGTCAAGCCGCCGTTCGGAATCATCGAGTGCACGAGGAACATCGCGTAATCCGCGCCCTCGCATGCTTCTTTCGTTGCTTCGTATGAGAACAAATCACAGGCACGCCACGTGATATGGGCCTCATCTTCTTTATTCTTCGTCGATCGCGATAACGCGATGATGTCATACTCTTCCTTCAGCTGCTCCATCACGTTCGAGCCGATATAGCCGCTCGCCCCCGCAATGACAATCGTTTTTCGCATAATGGTCACTCCCCTAATTATTCGCATAGAGGTAATGTACCCTTCTTTTTAAAAAGATAAATCAGTCTAAGTATGTAGAGCCTGCTCGACCGATTCATACTAAAATGAGAATAATTAGAAAAAGGAGGGATATTCATGGGGTTTTGGTACTTTCTTTTGCTTGGGTTGGGAATTATCCTCATCGTGCGAGGGATTGCAAGTAGCGCAAAACAAGGTGGACTGATTTTAGTCGGGCTTGTGATGGTCGGGGTATCCATATTTATGTTCCAAGATGGTAGTGCGGACTTGGTCGCGAATTGGTTGGATCAAATCACCGGTCGATAAGCCACGTTCTCGAGTAATAGCGAGAGGTTCATTGACACCCTTTTAACGTCTTCAATCTTGAATTGATATGGAAGGAGCTCGACGATGAAACAGTTCAAACGAGTAAGTGTCCTGGCGTTATTCGCCTTGATTGGATTTGCTCTTTTCCATTATGCGACCGAGTCGAAGACAGGTTCCGCTGCATGGACGACGGAAGTCGCGACACATCACTTCAAAGATATCTTAGAAGCGCAGCGAGCAGCGATTGAAGCACATACCCCGCTCGATAACATTGAGCGAACGAAACTGTCACACGAAGATGACGTCGTCCGTCTTCTCCTCGGTCAACGAGATTGGGTCGAGCAATTCCACTATACGATTCAGGATGTACAAGTGGATGAAAAGGGCGGTTTCTTATACGCAAACGCGTATGTGACGCGAAATCTTCAATTTGAGAGTGGTGTCACGACCGGGCTTGGTGACGAGATGACGATTCAATTGAGGTCTCCGAATGAGACGATCGAAGAGGTGGAGCTCGACAATCATAGTGTGACACAATCAGATCAACCCTTTTTCAAACGCTGGATCAGTCGAGTGTTTGACTGAACAAATCCCACTTTCCAATCGGAAAGTGGGATTATTGTTAAAACGATAAATCTAAACCAGTACCATCATCAAGAAGTTCTCCGTTTTTAGCGGTATAGTCGACACGAATCTCGGCTCGCTACAAGATGTCACTCGCTTGTAGCGTAGACATCCATATTGTCGAATAATGCATCCTCTGTCAATTCAGCATCTTCAAATCGTGCGATTACATTTGAGTTGGCCAATTCCATCCCTTTTGACTCTTCGTCGGAATCTGGTTGCATCGACCATTAAAGACGAACATCAATCTTGCCATTCTAATCGCAATCACTCAAAATCCAATCAGAAGCCACTTTAAGAAACATTTAATATTGAACTCTCTTCTAAATTTACATTCGCAGTGATAAAAACTTTTTAAAAGCCGGGCCTTTTGTACAGTCGCTGTGTCTTCGGATTCGTACCGAACACGCTTAAATCAATGGGAATCACACCAACTTCTTCTATTATGAACACTTTCTTAAGTTGCTCAAACACCGCTGTTGTATATCCTTGTTCACGATACATCTACTCAATCAAAATATGATAAACAAAGACACCCTTTGATGCAGGTCGAAACGCATATCATAAAATTTCCGACACGGGTGTCTCTATTCATCACATGAACAATGGTCCGGCCATCCACATGATGATTATTTGGAAAGAGATTCTGAATTAACTGATTTCCATCTAATTATTTTAATTAAAAACCATATTTTAACTCTCTTAACTCAAATGCTTCTTGTCCACCTTCTAAAATTAGACATGCATGATTTCTAATGCCTTGACAATCAATTTTTTCACCTTCAATTTCAAAATTACACTCAAGCGATCCAGTCAAATATTCAAATCTTGCTTCATTATTTTCAATAATAGATGGGTCTTGATTTGCGACTATAACATTATTGGAATCAGTCAACACGACTAAGTTAGCATTATGAGTCACTAAAATAATTTGTCGATCTATGCTCTTATTTCGAATAAATTTTACTAAGTCTTTAGAAATGGTTCTGTTATCTAAATTATCTTCAGGTTGATCAATCAGAATAGGATGTTTTTCAGTGCTAATACTTAAAAATAATTCTAATAACACTAAACCTCTTTTACCTGGAGACATCTGACTAATATTGTCATTATCTTTTTCAACATCAAGAATAATTTCTGTATACGGTCTATATAAATCTTCGATAATTCGAACTAATGAATAATTGTTTTTAAATCGGTCAGCCGGAAGTTCGATAATTAGATTTAATAATTTTTTAATTTTAACTGAGTAATCGCTCAAATCAAAAATAAATTGACGATTATCATCAATAATCTCCAAAGGTATAGATGTAGACAAGTTTCTTCTAAGGTTAAAATTATCAATAACTGTATTCTCAAATTTATTGTAATTGAAACTAACTTTAGACTTAACTTTTAATGCACCTGCTTGTTGCGAATTAATTAAATCAACAAATTTTAACTGAGTAGCAATTAATTTTTCTAGTGATGCGTTCAAATCCTTCATGTATTTATCAGAGAATTCTAAGGAAATTCTGTGTTCATCTTTTAATTTTTTTAAAAACATTATTTTTTTCTCGAATTCAGAAATTTCTTCCTGAAGGATTTCAGTTCGCTCTGAAAACGAATACTTTGATTGTATTTCGGTCAATCTAGATTTATAATCAATTATTTGTTTACTTAAATCTGTTTGGGATTTTTGGGATTTTTGTTTAAATTCTTGGACTTCACTTTCAAATTTACTAAACTCGATGTTAATTATTGATTCGAAATCATTATATAAAGAAACTAATTTAGGGTCTTTTAGTACTTCTAGTTTTAAAAAGTGTTGTTTTATGGATTGCCTTAAATCAATAATCACATTTATAAATTCACCACACTCATTGATTTGATTCAAAGATGTGGATTCTAATCCGTGAAAATCTACAAGGTTACACTCTATAAGTCTTGATTCTTTTTCATCTTCCGGGCTAAATTTTGATTTAACTTTTAAAGCCTCTAATTCGTGAACCAGTTTATTTTTTTCAGTCTCATAGAAAGTCAAATCTTCAAAACTTTGAATCTTACTTTTAATCTGAACTTGTTTAGATAACTCCTCATGTAGTTTGTAACTTAATGTATTGATATTTGTTTTATATAAATCTAAATTACTAAAATAAGACTGATGAAATTCTGAGATTACACTATCACTTAATATTATCTCCCAAATCTTTTCTTGTAAAACTTCATTTGCAGTGTCTTCAGATAAAGCATTAATATATAACTGAGGAATATATGTAACTTTACCTTGCCTAGCGAAATCTTCACTTGAAGAAATCATTCCATTTCTCCAGTGAACTTCGAACTCTACTTTATCAATAAAAGTATCCTCATAACTATTATTCCATACCTTATTCTTTGTTCTAAGAGCAACTTCTTCTGGTGAAACTGTAGATGCGATTTTATAAAGTAACAGTGATTTACCTGAAGATTTCCCACCAATTATTGTATTTAAGTCAGGATTTAACTCAATAAAATTAGACTGAAAGTTATCTGGATCTTTAAACACTACTTTATCAATAATATTATGGTCTATTTTTTTATCGGGATTATCCTCTTGAATTCTAACTCTTCCATCTGGTTCAGTTAGAATTTGAAGAAGTCCTTCGAAAGTTGGATCTGATTTTATCCAAGTGTGCCTGTTCAAGTCAGGCTTGCCAACTTTATCTAATTGATGCGCATCACTACCATGTATACAAGGTTTAGGTGTTCCTAATGCCTTATTTTGTCGCAAGAAATACTCTCGATCTTTTGGGTTGCTACTAAAAATAAAATCACATTTTTGATAAATATTTTCTTTAACTGCTTTAAATTGATCGTGTCTAATTCCTGAAATACCGTCACCTTGTTTATTTGCTGCCCCAGCAATATACTTTCCTGAGAATATTGATTTCTCATCCTGCTCTAAAATTTTATGTATATCATTTACACTTACCTTAAATTGATTAACGCCTTCTACATAAGCCAATTCATCTGATGCCTCAGGTAATGTTTGTTTACCAAGCTCCAATAAATCATTATACGTCGCAGTATAACTTCTACCTTTAAAATCAAATTTAAGATTTTGCAAAAACTTTGAAACTATGTACTGATCTATTTCTGGACTAAAAATGACATGATAATTAACAGCTCTTTCTCTATCTGTATAATCTGTTAGTCTTAATTCAATATTAGGCAATATCAAATCTATGTTTCCCAGTCTACTATTTTTTAATTTTTCATCTTTCACTTTAAAATAATTATTAACACTTAAATAATCAGTTATCCCAAGAACGCTCAAATCTTCTAAATTCTCAATCCTTGACAAAAAACCTTCCCAATCGCTATTGAACTGATCATTAAGAGCAGTTCCGGGGGTATGCAAATGTAAATCCCATTTTCTCCAGACTGAACCTTTGGTATTTATAAATTTTTTCATAAATATTCACTCCCAAAATAATTTAATTAGTTACATTTTATACTATAATTTAAATTGATTAAACCATGTTGATAGGCAAGATTATTATTTGGAGAATAAAAATAAAAAAAGGAGAGAAATAATAAGTGAAAATTTCTTCATTAAATTATCAAGAAACAATATCCCAAGAATTTAAGGCTTACCAGAATAAAGTAAGAAATTTAATTGGAAAGAAACATTATGGTGCTGACGGTAATTATAAAGAAATAATTTTGATAAATTTTTTAAAAAAAATAGTTCCCCTAAACTTAAGTGTGGGTACAGGGTTTGTCAAATCCTCTACGATAGACAATTTAAATAATAATGCTATATCTACTCAAATTGATGTAATAATCTACAATAATTCTTATCCAGTGTATTTTAAAGAAGGAGACTTTGTAATTGTTCCACCAGAGAGTGTAAAGGGCGTAATAGAGGTAAAAACTTCTCAAACTATTAGTGTCCTTGCAAACACTATAAACAAATCAAACTCTATTCAAAAAATAATTAGTCACGAAATTTTTAATGGAATCTTTGTATACGATACGAAAAGTGATTTTTATTCACCAACAGAAAAATTGGAATCTTCTATGAAATTATCTTTAAAATCAAATAGTTCCGTAAATCATATTGTAATTAACGAAAATAAGAGTTTTGCCCAAAATGGAATTTTCATAAAAAAATCAGACGATATATATTCGTGCTATGACTTAGGTAACATATCTGTTGGATATTTTTTCTCGAACTTATTAGAGTATGTTAGTGATAAAGTCGCGCCTTCAATGAAAAGTCACATGTATCCAATAATGAACGGAAAAACTTCTAAGATGATATGGCAAGTGTCGAAATATGAATACTAATCAGACCTCACATAATCGAAAATCTTGTCTTAAAAAAGAACTGCCTCCGTATAATGTGCACCATTTACTAGTACCCACCACTCAGAGGCAGTTCAAATATAATTAGGTAACCCTTTATCTTACCTTTAATTTTTTTCGTAATATGTCTATTCAATTAAAAGTCTTTAATACTAAATCAGATCACTTCTTCTCTTGTTGCTTTTGCAAATACGCCTCACGAAGCTTGTTCAGTCTTTCCTTCTTGTTCGAGACAGTCGGCTTTTTGCCGTCTTGGTATTTCGCCGCAGCTACTTTGCTTCTCTTGTCTAATTGATATTTTCCCATGCGCTTCACCTTCCTTTCTTCATGGCTGACTTTCAACAAAAAGCAAAGACCCTCTAATCTCAATGAAATTAGAAGGTCTTCATGAAAATCATTGATCGCATTCGTTACAGACTGCTTCAAAATGGAGACGGCGGGAGTCGAACCCGCGTCCGAAGGCATCGTAACGTATGCTTCTACGTGTGTAGTTTATCTATTCAATCTCGATGTGACACTGCCGATAAACAGGCGTTGTCGCATCCAGTCTGTTTCATCTCTTCTTCGCGCCCTCAGACGGCGAGGTTGAAGCGTAGCTTGCTTAGTTTGAGACCCTGAAAGTCATCCACACAAGCGATGGATGTCAGGATCCGCAGGGCACTTAGGCTGCTGCGAGTTGTGTGTTAGTTTTGCCAGTTATAGGCGTTTGCGTTTTAACGAGGCCGACCCCTCGACACGCCACATACGACCGACCTACCCCCGTCGAATCCATAACGTCCCCGAGGTGGTAATTGGTACTCCATTTAATATACCACAATTAGGATTCGTTGTCAGTATTTTTGCCGATCGCGCATCGCACGGTCGACGTCACGCTTCGCGTCTTTCTTCTTCAAGTCCTCACGTTTGTCGTACTTCTTCTTCCCTTTTCCGACGCCGAGCAGGCACTTGGCGAACCCGTTCTTGATATACACTTTGAGCGGGATGATCGTGTAGCCATCACGCCCTGACGCCCCGATGAGCTGATTGATCTGCTTCTTATGCAACAATAGCTTTCGGACGCGGAGTGGGTCGTGGTTGAAGCGGTTACCCTGTTCGAACGGGCTGATATGACAGTTGTGAAGCGTCGCCTCGCCCCCATCGAACCGGACGTACGCATCCGCGATGTTGATCTTCGATTGACGGACCGATTTGATTTCCGTCCCTGTGAGCACCATGCCCGCCTCAATCGTATCTTCGATCGCGTAATCGAAGGACGCCTTGCGGTTTTGGGCGAGTGCGTTCAAATCTTTCTTCTTGGCCATACACATTCAGTCCTTTATCTACAAGATACGGAGGAAGGGACGAACCCTCCCCCTTCAGCGACGTTTCTTCGCACCTCGTTTGGCGTCGCCTTTTCGTTTGTGCTTGTCTTTCTTCTTCAGGTCGAGTGCCGAACGGCCTTGGGAAGACTTCTCCCCGTCTCGTTTCGGTTTCTCACCTGGTTTGCCCGGCTTGCCAGGTCTTCCTGGTTTGCCGCGCTTCTTCTTGTCGTCCCGATCGCGACCGCCACGACGGTCTTTCTCGTCCTTCTTCGGACGACCGCCTTTCGCTTTGATCGTCGTCGGTTGACGACGGCTTGACTGTTCCCGTTTCGGCATACCAACGACCGTGAAGTCGATCGTCCGCTCGTCTAAGTTGACGGCGTCGACTTTGACACGGACGGCGTCCCCGATGCGGAACTGACGTTTCGTCCGCTCCCCGAGAAGCATAAGCTGTGACTCATCAAAGTGATAGTAGTCATCCATCGACTGGAGACGGACAAGCCCTTCGATCGTATTCGGAAGCTCGATGAACATCCCGAAGTTCGTGACGCCGGCGACGACACCATCGAACTCTTCACCGAGATGGGCTTCCATGTATTCGGCTTTCTTGAGCGCCTGTGTCTCGCGCTCTGCGTCGACCGAGCGACGTTCCCGTTTCGATGCCTGTTCGGCGATCGCCCCGAGACGGTCCTCGTACTTCGCGATTGTCTTCTCCGACAAATCGTTGTTGAAGACGTACGTGCGCATGAGACGGTGGACAATCAAGTCCGGATAACGACGAATCGGTGACGTGAAGTGCGTATAGAAGTCTGTCGCGAGTCCGAAGTGACCGAGCGAGACGTCGTCATATTTCGCCTGTTGCATCGAACGAAGCATGATTGTGCTGATGACCGGCTCTTCCGGTTCCCCGTCGATCGCCTTCAAGATTTTTTGAAGCGTCTTCGGTTCGACCGTCTGCCCTTTGATGCGTTCAATATGAACACCAAAGTTTGCGACAAAGTCGAAGAAGAAGTCGAGCTTGTCCGGTTTCGGATTGTCGTGGACACGATAGATGAACGGCACGTCCATCTTGTGGAAGTGTTCCGCAACCGTCTCGTTGGCCGCGAGCATGAACTCCTCGATCAACTTCTCGGCGACCGAACGTGGACGAAGCACGATATCTGCCGGCTTCCCTTCCTCGTTGACGACGACTTTCGCCTCGGCGAAATCGAAGTTGATGGCACCGCGCGAGTTACGACGTTTCCGAAGCACTTCCGCGAGCTCAGCCATGAGGTCGAACTCACCGATGAACGGTTCGTACTTTTTCAACGTCTCTTCGTCATCACGTTCGATGATCTCACGGACGTTCGTATACGTCATCCGCTCCGTTGTCTTGATGACACTCGGGAACAGATCATGGCGAACGACCTTCCCGTTCTGTGGGGAGATCTCCATGACGCAGCTGAGCGTCAAGCGGTTGACGTGCGGGTTGAGGGAACAGATCCCGTTCGAGAGTCGGTGCGGCAACATCGGAATGACGCGGTCGACGAGATACACACTCGTCCCGCGCTCTAGCGCCTCAACGTCGAGCGGTGAGCCCTCTTTCACGTAATGTGAGACGTCGGCGATATGGACACCGAGCTCGTAGTTGCCGTTATCGAGTTTCTTGACGTGGACGGCATCGTCCAAGTCTTTCGCATCTTCGCCGTCAATCGTGAAGATCGTCTCGTCACGAAGGTCGACGCGTCCGATGAAGTCTTTCTCGTCCGCTTCGTCCGGTACCGCGTTCGCCTGAGCGATCACGTCCTCCGGGAACTCTGTCGGGATGCCGTGCTTATAGACGATCGACAAGATGTCGACGCCTGGGTCGTTCTTATGCCCGATGATGCGGACGACGTCACAAGCACCGGCGAAGCGTCCGTCCGGATACTTCGTGATGCGCACGACGACTTTATGTCCGTCGACGGCACCGAGTGATTTGTCCGGGTTGACGACCGGCCAGAAGTTGATGCGTTTGTCATCTGGCTCGATGAAGGCGAACTGGTCGAGTCGACCGCTCGGGAGCGTATACGTCCCGACGAACTCGGAGAGTCCGCGCTTCAATACTTTCAATAAAATCCCTTCCGTCTTGCCACGGTTGTCCTCGCGTTTTTTGACGAGGATCGTATCGCCATGGTAGACGTCCTTCAGTTGGTCGGGCGGCAAGAACACGTCTTCCGCTTCCCCTTCGACCGACAAGAAGCCGAAGCCGCGCTGGTGAATCGAGATGATTCCCGCGACTTGGCCGAGCGTGGCGAGCGTCCCGTAACGGTTCGTCCGCGTCCGGCCGATGGCGCCCTCTTCCTCGAGGGCATTCAATGTGCGGATGAGCTCTTTGAAGTCATCCGTCGACGCGAGCTGTAGTCGCTCGGTCAGTTGATCGACAGAGAGCGGTTTCTCGCTCGCCTGTAAGATCTCTAGTAATTGGTCACGTAAATTCAACGTGACACCTCCTTCTTAGACTGACCAGTCTAACGTTTCGAGAAAATCGAGCACGTCCTGGTGCAGTTTCTCTTTTTCTTTGTCGAGTGTGATCACGTGTCCCGAGTTCTCATAAATGAGCAACTCTTTTTGGAACGTGTTGACCGCCTCGTAAATTTGATTCGCCGATTCCGGGTCGATCATGTTGTCTTTGGCGCCTTGGACGACGAGTGTCGGGACGAAGATGTCCTCGAGCTTCGACGCCGTGTCGCGGACGAAGGCACGGAGGTCTTTCAATGTTGGCATCGGTTTGAACGCTGCCATCTCCTGCTCGATCTGTTCCGGCGACTTTTCTTCTCTACCCTTATATTCTCGGGCATATGCCTGGACTCCTTTATACAAGCGGTCCTCGGCATCGATTCCCGTCGGTGCGCACATCGGGATGACCGCCTTGACGTCTTTCTCCTCGGCGAGACGGAGCGACATCACGCCGCCTAGCGAGAGTCCGCAGACGACGATCTCCTCATGACCTTTGTCGACGAGCGTCTGGTAGGCGTCCAAGACGTCTTCCCACCAGTCTTTCGGTCCATATTGGAGTAATTCTTCCGGTGGGACGGCATGACCACGATAGATCGGTCCCATACATGTGTATCCTTCTTTTTGAAGGAAGCGACCGAGCATGCGGACATCCGCGCTCGATCCAGTGAAGCCATGTAACATCAACACGGCACGTTTTCCGCCCTCGAAGAAGAACGGTTTTGGTGCTGTTACTTTCATTTTATCTGTCATCTCCTCGTATCTACATTATTCCCAAAAAATAAATCGAAAAAACAAAAGCTGACCGCCTCACGTGAAAATCGAGAACGATCAGCCTTATCATCATAATGATGCGACTAGTAATCCTAAAATGAAAAACAAAGTGCCTAGTACAGCTGCAGTTCGGTTCAAAACAGCATCGAAGCCGCGTGCTTTCTGGCGTCCGAACAACTGCTCCGCGCCACCTGCAATCGCTCCAAGACCTTGCGACCGACCTGACATGAGCAGTACGACGACAATCAATAAGACAGCCACGACAAGTAGGCTGATTGTAGCGATCGTTTGCATAGTAGTCAGTTCCTCCTTCTATTTACACGCCTTTTATTATATAGAAGTTATCAATAAAACACCAGCATTCAAATTATCGGGACGGGTAGCTGAACCCTTCCCCGATGACCTCCTTCACCTGGTGGATGACGACGAAGGCGCGGTCGTCCGTTACTTGGACGATTTTTTTGAGTGGCGCGATCTGACGTTTGTCGACGATCATATACAACATGTTCTTATCCTGCTTCGTGTAGTAGCCATGTCCATGGATAATCGTCGCCGAGCGTCCGAGCGTCTCCGTCAAGACGACGGCGAGCTCTTCTTGCTTGTCGCTGATGATCGTGACGGCTTTACGGATGTTGAGACCTTCCGCGACGAGGTCGATGACCCATGAGCCGATGATAATGGCGATGAGCGTATAGAGGACGACTTGTTCCCCTAAGAAGAAGCCGGACGTCGCGACGACGATCGCATCGATGATGAACATCGAGACGGCGACACTCAAGTGGAGATAGCGCTCCATGAGACGGGCGATGATGACGCCCCCGCCGGTCGTCCCGCCGACACGGAGCACCATGCCGATTCCGACCCCGATCATGATTCCGGCATAGACGGCCGCAAGCAGTTTGTCCTCGGCAGGGCTGCCCCAGTCATGTGTCAGACTGAGGAAGAATGACGTCGCGATGACGGCGATGACCGAATAGACCATTGTCCGACGGTCGAGCAGCTTATAGCCGACGATAAAGAGAATCCCGTTCCCGATGATCGACGTGAGCCCGAGGTCCCAGCCGAACACGTAGTACAGGATGATCGTGACCCCGAGCAGGCCACCTTCCGAGAAGTCGTTCGGTACGGTAAAGTAGTTGACCCCGAACGAAAGAATGAAGGAGCCCGCGATGATCCAGACGATGTCCTTCACCGAGATGGTTTGTAGCTTGCGCCATACTTGTTGGCGCAATAGATGTTGTTGTTGACGTTTCATAAATGTCCTCCCTCCATAGAAAAAAGACCGCGGCAAAAGCCGCAGTCTTAAGATTGTACTGGCTTTGGCGCACCGTCTTTCATAATCGGCAACTTGCGCTCCGCGGCGTTCGCGTAGACGTTCAAGAGTGCCTCTTTTTCCAAATCCCAGTTATATTTCTCACGCGCGGTCTTCGTGTTCTCTTTGACACGCGCATAGAGTGCTTGGTCTTCAATCATCCGGTTGACGCCGTCCGCGATCGATTGTGGATCGTGCGAATCGACGAGCACCCCGACGTCGTTCCCCGCAACGACCCGTTCGATTTCAGGGAAGTCACATGAGACGACCGGTACTTCGGCCATCAAATACTCGAACAATTTGTTCGACGAGGCCGAGTAGTGGTTGAAGCAGACGTTGTTCAATACTTGGAAGCCTAAATAGGCGTTCATCGTATAGTAAGGTAACGCTTCGACCGGTACTTTGTCAATCATCTTGACGCGGTCGCCGACCCCTTCCGTCTCGATCAACTGTTGAATCGTTGGTTTGAGTTTCCCGTCCCCGATCATGACGAGCGTCCCTTCTTTGAAGTCTTTCGCCGCGAGCACGAGCTGCTCGAGACCGCGCCCTGCTTGAATGCCCCCTTGATACAAGAGAATCTTCTCGTCTTTCGGCAAGTCGAGGAGTGCATGCAAGTCCTTACGAAGCGAGAAGTCGAGCGGACGGTAGAACGGATAGTTGTGGAGCACGTACGGATAGAATCCGTACAACTCTTCGTTGTGCGCCGCACGCGTATGGTTCTCGACCATCATCGTATCGACGAACGGCAAGAGCCATCCTTCAAGGTTACTCTGGATGTAGCCGTAACCCGTACGGTCCGTCTGTACCTCGTGCGAATCGTAAACGATCCGACCTTTGTTGAACACTTTTCCGGCAAGGAGTGCCTGCGGGAGCGTGTTCAAATCGTTCGCATGGTAAAAGTCATACGATTTTTTCGTCGAAGCGAACACCATCTCGAGCATCGCACTCGCGTTGACGATTTGCTTACGCACTTGCGGCAACAAGACCGTCCCAACGGCCGCACCAAGTGCGAGCATCGTGATCGGCGCGAGTAGGAACAACCCGGCACCGACAAGTCCAGCCCCGATTTGGCGGGTTCGCTTCTCGCTCACCCATTGATAGGTCTTCTTCGCGAACTTGAGCGCGTTGACGAGAATCGAAGGTTGACGCTTCACGCGGATGACACGGAAGCCTTCCGGACGCATCTCTTCTTTTGGAAGCTCTTTATTTTTCGGATCTTGAAGCGCGATCAAATCGACTTCATAGCCTGCCTCGGCGAGTGCCGAGCACTCACGAAGGACGCGCGCATCATTCGTAAAATGGTTCCATACAAACATACATACTGACTTCATCGTGTTTCCTCCATCACTAACTGTTGTACGACTTGATCTAACACGTCGATATTCTCTTCCCAACATAAATTCTCTTTGACGTAACGAATCCCGTTCGCCCCGAGTGCCTCCCGTAAATCCGGTCGGTCGAGGAGCTTCCGTAGGATCCGCTCGATCTCATCGATGTCACGTTTCCGTGACACGTAGCCGACTTCCGCCGCTTCAATGACATTCGCCGCATGGCCTGACACTGCTGCGACAATCGGTTTGCCGACTGCCATATAGTCGATGAGTTTCCCAGGGATGACCGTATCGAACACTTCTTGCTCGATCAGGCTGACGAATGCGACGTCCGCATTTTTAATCGCCTGAAACGCCTCTGTCCGTGGCATCGCCTCAAGGAACAAAAAGTTTTGGAAGCCACGGTCTTTGATCGTCTGCTTCAACTCTTCTTTCCGATAGCCGTAGCCGATCAATTTGAAATGAATCCGTGGCTCGTCCCGGAATCGTTCGGCGAGTTCCAGTAACAACGACACATCCTGGGCAAGGCCCATGTTCCCGGCGTATAAGATCTCCATCCGGTCGTCCGGTGGGATCGTCCGCTCGAGCGTGCGCTCCGCTTCCCGGATCGAGTTCGGCATGTAGTGAATCTTCTCGTTCGGCACACCACGCTGACGAAGATAGCTGCGGAACCCTTCCGAGTTGATGATGACTTCATCGGCGACACGATACAGTCGTTTCTCCATCCAAAACGCTGGCGTGAGAACCCAATCGTACTTGAAGACGCCGACCCCTTTCACCGACTCTGGCCAAAGGTCACGGACGTCTAAGATGAACGGGACGCGATACTTTCGTTTTGCATAAGCACCGACAAACGCCATAAAAAAAGAAGGGGTCGTCGCAAAGACGACGTCTGGCTTCAATTCGAGCTTACGGACTTCCCGGATTCCTTTGACCATCTGTTCGAGGAACAGGAAGAGACGACTGACCATGTTGGACGTATGCTTCCGTTTCTTCGTGATGAGTCGCTTGATGAACGGTTGGTCGTTCAACTCTTGGTCGTTCCAGAAGCGGTCGTCCTGGTACATATCAAAGCTCGGGTACGAAGGAGCGGCCGTGATGACCTCGACTTCATACCCGCGCTGTTTCATCAAATGCGTAATGTTTTGCATCCGGTTGCCGGCACTGCCGATCTCCGGATAATAGTTTTGACACACCATAAGCATTGTTTTCAAAAATAACACACCTTACTGTTGATCAAGTTCGTCCACGAGCCGTTTCAATAGGGCATGGACGTCATCTTTTAAATCAGGATCGCTGAGCGCGTGGCAAATCGTCGTCTCGACGAACCCGATCGGCTCTCCGACGTCGTAACGTCGACCGTCAAATTCGTAGGCGAAGACCGTCTGCGCCTCATTCAAGCGTGCGATCGCATCCGTCAATTGAATCTCGCCCCCGGCTCCTGCCTCTTGCCCCGATAACGCCTCAAAGACGTCCGGTTTCAAGATGTAGCGACCGAGGATGGCGAAGTTCGACGGGGCCTCATCGACAGGCGGTTTCTCGACAAACGTCTTCACCGGGATGAGCTTCCCTTCGACGGCAAGCGGGTCAATTATACCATATCGGTTCGTCATTTCATACGGGACACGCTGTACCCCGATGATCGAACGTTCGTGCGCATCATATTGGTCAATCAACTGCTTCGTCGCCGGCACGTCGGATTCGATGATATCGTCCCCGAGTAAGACGGCGAACGGCTCGTCCCCGATAAACTTCCGGGCGCACCAGATCGCATGACCGAGACCTTTCGGCTCCTGTTGGCGTATGTAGTGAATGTTCGCCAAGTTCGAGGAGTGTCGGACCGATTCGAGCAAGCGCGTCTTCCCTTTCGATTCAAGGTTCTGCTCCAATTCGAGCGCACGGTCGAAATGGTCTTCAATCGCCCGCTTGTTCTTCCCCGTGACGATGATGATGTCCTCGATGCCTGAAGCAACTGCCTCCTCGACGATGAACTGGATGGTCGGCTTGTTGACGATTGGCAACATTTCTTTCGGCATGGCTTTCGTGGCAGGAAGGAAGCGGGTGCCGAGACCGGCGGCTGGGATGATGGCTTTTCGTACTCGTGTCATAAGCATGGTCCCCTTTATTCGTTATGTAGAGAGTATACCCAAATTTTGTGCAAACTGACACAAAAGAGAGGTCATGACAATCTTGTCATGACCAATCGTCATTCCGGTGCGATTTGAGATAGTACCAAATGCCGAATCCAATGAGCAGTACCAAGAGAAGAAATCCGAGCATCATCACGAAAATCGCCTCCCCATTCATGCTTCATTTTCTATATTCCCGCTTCAGATTGTTTCAGAACCACTTCTGTCCATGCGTTCGAATAAACCAAAGTTCCTCTTGGTAATGATCGTAATGTCCTTCGTCAATCATCTTTTGGAAGGCGACGTCTCCTTCCGCAGCTTTTCGTTTCATCAACAGACAGAGCGCTTCAATCCGTCGTTGTAACATATCGAACAAGTCGACCTCCGCTTGCTCCCAACCATAGGCTTCGAGAAACAACGATACCCGCTTGTAATAAATCGCATCGTCTCGATCGGCATCATAATAGATGACTTCTCCCGTTTCGGCTTGATGACGACGATTGAGCGGAACGAACGTATAAAGGGCATAGACGATATCCCAAGCCCGAGGTCCCGGTGCGGCCAAATCAAAGTCGATGACTCCCGCCACTTTTCCTTCATGGAAAATCGTATTGTAGACGGCGAAATCGTTATGACAAATGACCTCTAGCGGTTGAGGCGTGTTGTCAATCGGTGACCAATCTGACGACCACTCAAAATCTGTCGACGCATCATGTATACGTCTCATTAGTCGTGCAACATCCTGAATCGCCTCATCGGACCACATGTAAGACTTCAAGGGATAGTCTGCGGTTTCTCCTTCCAAGTAAGTTAACACTTCTCTTCCTCGATCATCGATTCCAATAAAACGCGGCACTCCGGAAAGTTGCTTTGCCTCCAAGTGACGTAACCATCGATGAATACGCTCGCTGCCTTCCTTTTGAGTGCGATAGACGTAATTCCCCTTTTTATAGACAGTTGACACGTTCCCACCGCTCAATCTTTTTTCTTGTTCATTCGATTGATCCATCCAATCCACCCCTATTCTTCATCAATCACGTTCAGTATACAGCAACACAGTGTGTCGATGACGAAAAGGTCCGACAAAGAGCGATTGTGTCCGTCCAAGCGGCACCGTGACTCTTGCAAGAAAGCAATCTCGCGGAGACCCCGCAAGCGCATAAGCGCGAGGAGGCTCCGTGGATTGCCTGCAGAAAGCATCGGTGCCGCAAAGACGGATAGACGACCAATCAGTCGTCCCATCCTCAAATGAACGTCAACTTAATTCACAAAAAAACAGGCCCACCGATTGGCGAGCCTGAAACAATCAATCAATTATTTTTTAAGGTTGTAGAACGACTTGATGCCGTCGTATTTCGCTACATCGCCGAGCATGTCTTCGATGCGGAGAAGTTGGTTGTATTTCGCGATACGATCTGTACGTGAAAGTGAACCAGTTTTGATTTGTCCAGCGTTTGTCGCAACAGCGATGTCTGCGATTGTCGCGTCTTCTGTTTCACCAGAACGGTGAGAGACGACTGCTGTGTAACCAGCTTTTTTAGCCATTTCGATCGCGTCGAATGTTTCTGTGAGCGTACCGATTTGGTTAACTTTGATGAGGATCGAGTTTGCGATTCCTTTTTCGATACCTTCAGCAAGTTTCGATGTGTTCGTTACGAAGAGGTCATCCCCAACGAGTTGAACTTTGTGTCCGATTTTGTCTGTGAGAAGCTTGTGGCCATCCCAGTCGTTTTCGTCACAACCGTCTTCGATTGAGAGGATTGGGTACTTGTCAACGAGCTCAGCGTAGAAGTCTACAAGCTCAGCAGTTGTGAGTGACTTGCCTTCGCCAGCGAGTTCGTATTTACCAGTTGATTTGTCGTAGAACTCAGAAGATGCAACGTCCATTGCGAGGTAGACGTCTTCACCTGGTTTGTAACCAGCTTTTTCGATCGCTTCAAGGATAACTGTGATCGCTTCTTCGTTAGACTTCAAGTTTGGTGCGAAACCACCTTCGTCACCGACAGCTGTGTTAAGACCCATACCAGAAAGAACTGATTTGAGGGCGTGGAATACTTCAGCACCCATGCGGAGCGCTTCACGGAATGTTGGCGCGCCGACAGGCATGATCATGAACTCTTGGAAGTCCACGTTGTTGTCCGCGTGCGAACCACCGTTGATGATGTTCATCATTGGTGTTGGAAGTGTCTTCGCGTTGAATCCACCGAGGTATGTGTAAAGTGGAAGACCGAGCTCATCTGCTGCTGCGTGAGCTGCTGCCATTGATACACCGAGGATTGCGTTTGCACCAAGTTTTGCTTTGTTTGGCGTACCGTCGAGTTCGATCATTTTCGCATCGATTGCGTTTTGGTCGAATACATCGTAGCCGATGAGTTCTGGTGCGATCGTGTCGTTCACGTTCGCAACTGCTTTCAAGACACCTTTACCGAGGTAACGTGACTTGTCGCCATCGCGAAGTTCAACTGCTTCGTGCTCACCTGTTGATGCGCCTGATGGGACGAGGGCACGGCCGAAACCGCCGTCTTCTGTGAAGACTTCTACTTCTACTGATGGGTTACCGCGTGAATCTAAAATCTCGCGTGCGTAAATTTCTGTAATCATTGACATGAAAAATCGCTCCTTTTCGCTTGAAAAATAGTTTTATGATTTTGTAACGATTGACGAACCAGTCATTTCAGACGGTTGCTCTCCACCGAGAAGGTCGAGAAGGGTTGGGGCGAGGTCGCAAAGTGCGCCTTCGAGAACTGGTTTCAGTTCGACTCCCTCTTTTGTGACGATACACGGAACAGGTTCCGTCGTGTGCGCCGTCATCGGCGAGCCATCTGGGTTCGTGACGATGTCCGCGTTCCCGTGGTCCGCTGTGATGATGGCCGCGCCACCTTTAGCAAGTAATGCGTCCACTACTTTACCGAGGCATTCATCGACCGCTTCGATCGCTTTCTTCGTCGGCTCAAGCTTCCCTGAGTGACCAACCATATCCGGGTTTGCGAAGTTGATGATGTACGCATCATACTCATCTGATTCGATACGCTCGAGCAAGCCGTCCGTAAGTTCGTACGCGCTCATTTCCGGTTGCAAGTCGTATGTCGCGACTTTCGGTGAAGGGACGAGGAGACGATCCTCCCCTTCAAATGGTTTTTCTTTTTGTCCGTTCAAGAAGAACGTGACGTGTGGGTATTTCTCTGTTTCTGCGGCACGGAGTTGTTTGTATCCTTGTGCAGAGAGTGTTTCCCCGAGTGTGTTTTTCAAATCTTCCGGTGGGAACACGATATCCGTGTCGACGTCATCCGAGTACTTCGTCATCGAAACGAGGAGAAGGTTCTCAGGATGGTTGTCCGAGAGTTTGAAGCCTTCGAATCCGGCTTTCTCTTTGAACACTTTCGACAACTGGATCGCCCGGTCCGGACGGAAGTTGAAGAACATGATCGCATCGTTGTCTTGGATTGTCGCGACCGGCTTGCCATCTTTTTCGATGACAGTCGGTAAAACGAACTCATCCGTCAAATCGTTCTCGTACGACTTCTCAAGAACCTCGACTGGGTCCGTACCGACTTCGCCTTTGCCGTTTACAAGGACGTCATATACTTTCTCGACGCGCTCCCAACGGTTGTCGCGGTCCATGGCATAGTAGCGACCAGACACGCTAGCGACTTGACCGACACCGAGCTCAGCAAGCTTTTCTTCTGTTTCCTTGAGGAAACCAGCTCCTGATTTCGGATCACAGTCACGGCCGTCCGTGAACGCGTGAATGTACACTTTTTCGATGCCGTGGAGTTTTGCGAACTCAACGATGGCAAACATGTGATTGATGTGCGAGTGAATCCCTCCATCTGATACGAGACCCATAATATGGAGGCTCGAATCATGTTTCTTCACATGACCTGCCAAATGGTTCATCGCTTGACGGTCGAATAACGAACGGTCTTTAATCGCGTTGTTCACGCGTGAAAGTGACTGATAGACGACTCGGCCGGCACCGATGTTCAAGTGACCGACTTCCGAGTTCCCCATCTGCCCTTCTGGAAGACCGACGTACTCGCCTTTTGCGTTTAAGAGCGTATGTGGATACTGCTCCCAGTAGCGATCGAAGTTCGGTTTGTCCGCAGCCATGACCGCGTTTCCGAACGATTCATCACGCATCCCGAAACCATCTAAAATGATGAGTGCGACTGGTCTAGCCATTTAAATCGCCTCCAACAATTTGAGGAACGAAGCGGCTTCAAGTGAAGCACCGCCGACGAGTGCGCCGTCGATATCTTCTTGTGCCATATACTCTTTAATGTTCTCAGGTTTAACAGATCCACCGTATTGGATGCGTACTGCAGCCGCTACGTCTTCCCCGTAAAGACCTTTCACCACGTCGCGAACATACTTACAAGAGCTTTGTGCGTCAGCTTCATCCGCTGATTTACCTGTACCGATTGCCCAAACTGGCTCATACGCGATGACGAGTTGTTTGACTTGGTCAGCAGAGAGGTCAGCGAGGCCGCCTTCGACTTGTGTTTTGATGACTTCTTCGAACTTGTCGCCTTCGCGCTCTTCAAGTGTTTCACCGACACAAACGATTGGCGTAAGACCGTGTTCGAACGCTTTTTTCGTTTTGCTGTTGATGAAGGCATCTGATTCGCCGAAGTACTCGCGACGTTCTGAGTGACCGAGGATGACGTACGTCACGCCGAGGTCAGCGACCATTACTGGGCTAATTTCGCCAGTGTAGGCACCGCTATCTTTGTCGTACATGTTTTGTGCACCGAGCTTCAAGTTTGACCCTTTAGCTGCTTCTACCATCGGTGCGAGGAAAAGTGCCGGAGCACCAATCGCTGCATCTACTTTGTCAGTAGACGGGATGTTGTTTTTTACTTCCTCTACGAAAGCGACAGCTTCCGAGAGTGTTTTGTTCATTTTCCAGTTACCTGCAATAATCGGTTTACGCATCGATAACCCTCCTCTAAATTACTTGTCGTTCAACGCCTCGACCCCTGGAAGTTTTTTACCTTCCATGAATTCGAGTGACGCGCCACCACCAGTTGAGATGTGGCTCATCTTGTCAGCAAGACCAAACTTGGCTGCCGCAGCGGCTGAGTCACCACCACCGATGATTGAATATGCATCGCTGTCTGCAAGTGCTTGAGCGACACCTTTCGTTCCGTTTGCGTATTTATCGAGTTCGAATACGCCCATCGGTCCGTTCCAAACGACAAGTTTCGATTCGCGAATCGCGTCCGCGTAAAGTTCGACTGTCTTCGGTCCGATATCAAGACCCATGTGATCCGCTGGGATCGAGTCGATATCGACTGGGCCGACATACGTTTCTTCGCCAAATTCTTTCGTGATGACGCAGTCGACAGGCATCAAGAATTTCACACCTTTATCTTCTGCTTTCTTCATGAATTGACGAGCGAGGTCAAGCTTATCCTCTTCAAGGAGTGACGTCCCAACTTCGTGCCCGAGTGCTTTCGAGAACGTGTACGAGAGTCCGCCACCGATGATGAGTGTGTCAACGATGTCAAGAAGGTGGTCGATGACCCCGATCTTATCCGCTACTTTCGACCCGCCGATAATCGCCGTGAACGGACGGTCTGGGTTAGAAAGAGCTTTACCGAGAACTTCAAGTTCTTTTTCCATCAAGAGACCAGCAACAGCTGTATCCACGTGGTGTGCAATCCCTTCAGTTGAAGCGTGTGCACGGTGAGCCGCGCCGAACGCGTCGTTGACGTATACGTCAGCAAGTGCTGCGAATCCTTTTGCAAGTTCAGGGTCGTTTTTCGTTTCACCTGGGTAGAAACGAACGTTCTCTAAAACGACGACATCGCCTTCAGAGAGGTTAGCGACCGCTTCTTCTGCGACCGGACCGTATGCTTCTTCGACGAGCGGTACATCTTTTCCGAGGAGCTCAGCGAGACGCTTCGCTACTGGAGCAAGTGAGAACTCAGGGTTCTTCTCGCCTTTTGGACGGCCGAGGTGGCTCGCAAGGACGAGTTTCGCACCACCGTCAAGCAAGTGCTTGATTGTTGGAAGTGCAGCTTGGATCCGAGTTTCGTCTTGGATGACGCCATCTTTGAGTGGAACGTTGAAGTCAACGCGGCAAAAGACGCGTTTCCCTTTTACATCGATGTCACGAATAGACTGTTTGTTCATAACTTTCGCCTCCATATGTCGTGCATGTCATTTCATAAATAGAGCGGAGAACAATCTCTTGTTTCCGCTCCTATTTGATTCTATTTAGTTCACGAACTTACTTCGCGATGTTAGCGAAGTGCTTGAGTGTGCGAACCAATTGTGCAGTGTAAGACATTTCGTTGTCGTACCAAGAAACTGTCTTAACGAGTTGCTTGTCGCCAACTGTCATTACTTTTGTTTGAGTCGCATCGAAGAGTGAACCGTATGTGATTCCAACGATGTCAGAAGAAACGATTTCGTCTTCAGTGTAACCGAATGACTCGTTTGCTGCTGCTTTCATCGCTGCGTTTACTTCGTCAACAGATACTTGCTTGTCGAGTACAGTTACGAGCTCAGTGAGTGAACCTGTAGCAACTGGTACACGTTGTGCAGCACCGTCAAGTTTTCCTTGAAGTTCAGGAATTACGAGACCGATTGCTTTTGCAGCACCTGTTGTGTTAGGAACGATGTTCGCTGCAGCTGCACGCGCACGACGGAAGTCACCTTTCGGGTGTGGAGCGTCAAGCGTGTTTTGGTCGCCAGTGTAAGCGTGGATTGTCGTCATGAGACCTTCAACGATTCCGAACTGGTCTTGAAGTACTTTAGCCATTGGAGCCAAGCAGTTTGTTGTACAAGAAGCACCTGAGATAACTGTTTCAGAACCATCGAGGATATCGTGGTTTGTGTTGTAAACAACAGTCTTCATGTCACCTGTAGCAGGAGCCGAGATAACAACTTTCTTCGCGCCAGCTTTCAAGTGAAGCTCAGCTTTTTCTTTTGAAGTGAAGAATCCAGTACATTCGAGAACGATGTCTACACCGAGGTCTCCCCATGGAAGTTCTTCAGGGTTACGGTTAGCAAGCGTGATAACTTTCTCTCCGTTTACGAGGAAGTGATCGTCGTGTACTTCAACTTCTCCGTCGAAACGACCTTGTGTCGTGTCATACTTGAGAAGGTGCGCAAGCATCTTCGTGTCTGTCAAGTCGTTGATTGCAACAACTTCGATTCCTTCGTTTTTGATGATCTCGCGGAATGCCAAACGACCGATACGTCCAAATCCGTTAATACCAACTTTTACTGCCATGTTAATTTCCTCCTTAGGGTAGAAGCTATTTATTGAAGAGCCAACGGGGGGTCAACTCTTTAATAACAAGTTAATAATTCTTTCGCCGCACCTTCGTCTGTGACGAGGATGATGTTCGACGTGTGTTTCGCATATGCGGCAATCGCCTGTGCCTTCGATTTCCCTCCGGCAACCGCGATGACGGTATCCATGTCATCTAGCTCTTCGAGTTGGATCCCGACCGTCTTGACGCGATGGACGATTTCACCTTCAGCATTGAAATAATATCCGAATGCCTCGGCGACGGCGTCATGCCGTTCAATCATCCGCAAATGCTCCGGTGATGCGTGACGGCGCTTTGCCATCGTTTCTGCCTCACCAATTCCATGTACCACAATTCGCGCCGCTCTAATCATTTCCAGCACGTTTTTAATGCTAGGTTCCTCTACCATCCGGTCAAACGTTTCTTGCGATACTTCATCCGGAATATGTAGAAGATGATAGTCTGCGTGGGCCCGATCCGCCATGCGTGAGCAGACAGTATTCGCTTGAAGCTCAAGCGTTTCTCCGAGACCCCCACGTGCGGGCACAAAATGCATCGGGCGTTCTTTTTTATCGGGCGACATCATCGCCGCAACCGATGCCATCGTCGTTCCTCCCGTTACCGCAATCACATTATCATCCGGTGCGAGCCGCGCTTTTAGTTGCGTGACCGCCGCACGTCCGATATCGCGTTGAACCCAGAATGTCTCATCTGAGTCACCCGGTACGATGACGACTTGGCGAACCCCTAATCTTTCTTCGAGCTCTCTTGCCACTTCTGAGATCCCGAGAAGTTCTCCCATGATCTCGTGCAAGTCTCGTAAGACGTTTCGTCCCGTCTCACTGAGGGAAATTCCTTGAGTAGCGACGTAAAGAAGACCTTGGTCTTTCAAAAAGTCAACTTCTCGTCTGAGTACCCGTTCGGTCAGTCCCAAACTCGTTGCGAGTGTCCTGCGGCCAATCGGCTGCATCAAGCGGACATAATGTAAGATATCGTAACGATGTCGGAGCGTATCGAGCAGGTCAGGGACAATTTGCTTCTGAACGTGAATCAGTTGCTGGATCATGCTCATACCCCCTCGACTTTCAGTGTGGACAATTTTCGTCCCACTTTTTTATTTGCGTCCCACCGCTACGAGTTCATCTTATCAATCACTTTTCCGTCTGGCAACCCCTTCAAACGTTTTTTTTCGATGTAAGCGTATACTTAACAAAATCTTCAACTTTGTTGTCATCATATCGCCCTTGACTGATGACTTCCCCTTCGTGTATGAGAACAGGGATCTCGAAGAGGTACTTCGCCTCGAGTACCTCGTCTCCCGTGATGTCAACCTGTTCGAGTTCGATTGGATAATCTTCTTGTAACCATTCGAGCATGACGAGCGCCTCGTCACAGAGTGAACAATTGTCACGTTTATATAATGTAAATTTCATATTTGTCATCCCTTCCACAACTGTCGCTCGCGCTCACGCGAGTTACCGAATCCGAGTTCTTCCCGATAGTTCGTCACGGTCCGTCTTGTTACGTGATAGCCGTATCGAGCGAGCTCGTTCGCAAGTGTCTGGTCACTTTGCGGCGCCGTTTCCTGTTGAATCAGTTCTGCGAGCGTTCGTTTGATCATAAATGGCGAATGCCCATGACTCGTCGAACGGACAAAAAAGTGTCGCCACTCCATGATGCCACCCTCAGTCTTAGCGAACTTCCCTTGAATCGCTCGCCCGACCGTCGATTCATGCTTGCCGATTTGTTGCGCCACGGTCCGACGGGTCAGCGGATGGAGCACGAGCTCTCCTTTTAGCCACTCGGTCTGGCGAGACTCGATGACTGACCAGATTTCACGTAACGTCTCATTCCGCATCGCAAGAGACGTCATCCACCATTTCGCCTCGCGGTCATTCCCGACACGCGTTTCGTCAAGTTCTGGACTGAGCCATATCGTAACAAGTCTTCCCTCTTCGTATCGTACCTCAACTTCTGGAAAAACCTGATCCGTTTCTTCATATAATAGAGGACGTTTTGGAAGTGTCGCGACGATGCGTTCTAGACGTGCGATCTCTTCATCTGAAATTTCGAGCACGCTTGCCATCTGTTGACGGCTAACTCCACTCTCAATCGCATCGAATACATCGACAACGCGAGGGTCCTCATGTTCAATCGCATGCCGATACTGACACTCCCGTTCTGTCCTTGCTCCGATTCCCGTCGGTTCAAGGAATAAGAGTGCCTGTCTCGCCTGTTCGATTTGCGTGACGTCGACACCGAGTCGTTCCGCCAATACTTCATTCGTGTCCGGCAACAGTCCCCGATGGTCGAGCAAGAGGACAAGCTGTCGTCTCAGTTCTTGTTCCGATTCGCTCCCGCTCCCTTCCCGGATCTGGGTGAACAATTTCTCTTCGAACGCGCTCGCCGCATCCGCGACCCATCCAAGGTCCCCACTCCCCACATGAATGTTTGAATTGTGTCGCGCCAAACGCGCCAGACGAAACGTGAGTGCGAGACGGTCCGCTTCAAGCACCGGTAACCGCTGCATGAGATCTTGCGTCATCTGTTGCTGTTGGACTTGTTTTTGCTCTTGCCGTTGCATCGCTCTCCCCCCTCACTTCCATTGTAACGAACCCGCTTCCTTCATGCTCAAAAAAGCATAACGAACAGGATTGCTTTTTTAATAAAACAAATGTATAATAAATTCGTGTCACACATATGCACCCGTAGCTCAGGGGATAGAGCACTGGTTTCCGGTACCAGGTGTCGGGAGTTCGAATCTCTCCGGGTGTATCAGATGTTGAGGTCAGGCAGATTGCCTGGCCTCTTTTTCGTTTCACGCCGCGAAAATGGTGGAATAGGTGAAAAACGATGACTATCGTTTGACCAACATTGACTATACAGGTATGATGAAATTACAACCTACATAAAGGAGGCAGATTCAATGTTAATTCCAACAGTTATCGAACAGACAGGCCGTGGGGAGCGCGCGTATGACATCTACTCACGCTTGCTCAAAGACCGTATCATCCTTCTCGGAAGTGCGATTGATGACAACGTCGCGAACTCAATCGTTGCACAGCTCCTCTTCCTCGCAGCTGAGGACCCAGAAAAGGACATCTCGCTCTACATCAACAGCCCGGGTGGTTCAATCACAGCGGGTATGGCGATCTATGACACGATGAACTTCATCAAGCCAAACGTGTCGACGATTTGTATCGGAATGGCTGCATCGATGGGTGCCTTCTTGCTCCAAGCCGGTGAAAAAGGAAAACGCTTCGCATTACCGAACGCAGAGATCATGATTCACCAACCGCTCGGCGGCACACAAGGCCAAGCGTCAGACATTAAGATTCACGCAGAACGCATCATCAAGATGCGTGAGAAATTGAACCAAATCATGGCAGAAAACACAGGACAGCCACTTGAAGTCATCGAGCGCGACACAGAGCGTGACTACTTCATGGCAGCTGACCAAGCGAAAGACTACGGTCTCATCGACAAAGTCATGACACGTTAATCAAATAAAAGACGTTTCCCATTTGAACGGGAAACGTCTTTTTCATTCAATCGGCATCCAAATCTCAATGATGTCGTCCGCTCCCCCTTGCCCGTGAATGTAGCGTTCAAAGTCGACCGCGTCTCGTAGCGTCACGTCTGGAACGTTTACTAGCTGCTCGTATGTCGTAGGAATCATCGGGATGCCCCCTTCGACTGTCGCGACGATATAGTTCCCCTCGGTCAATTCGACTTGTCGCGCCTCTTCCCCACTCACGGACTTCGTCATGCCAGCCACATACCCGTTCTCATGCGGGAGGCAGACGCCGTATGACTCGTCCGTCGTCAATTCCGGTTGGAGCCTCTCCCACACGCGCGGGATGTCCTCTAACGTACTCGCGTATCCGTAGACTGTAATCGGTTCACGCAATGTTTCGTATCGAATGTTCATGTCATTCCCTCCTGACTGCATCGACCGAATCTGTCCTTCGATTCGGTGAAGCTGTTCAATTTCCGTCCTAACTTCACATAACCGTGTTTCAAGCAACGTCTCAACAGACTGTCCAGACTGAATCTGTTCTAAACTGAGCCCGATTTGACGTAATCCTTTAATTTCACTCAAGCGTCGAATCTCTTCCATCCCGTACATCCGATACTGGTTGCCCGATCGTGTCGGTCGAATCAACCCGCGCCCTTCGTAAAATTTGATGGCTTTGACCGACAATCCGGTCACATGCGCCACTCTTCCAATCGGAATCACTGTGTTCCCACCTCCTATCTTCACTGTAAAGCCGTCCCTAAGAGGCAGGTCAAGGCTTACTTTTCAGGAACTCGGACACCGAATACATAACGACTATCACCTTGTTTCCATTCCCCACCGATTTCATACAGATAGACCCCCGGTTCATCTGGGACGATTGCATCTGCCGAGACGATTTCCCCATCCTCAATTCGATTGAAGCTCGACTCCATCGGGTCGGCATGATAGACAACATCGATTCGGTCGCCTGGTTTGACGGTGATCAGTTGAAGATCATCTGCTTCCGGCAACCCATAGTCGGCACATGTCGCTTGATTACCGGATTCCCAACAATACGTTGACTGTTCTACTTCCGTTGTCACCGATCCGACCCGAACCGTCGGGAGCGGTGGTTTGACCGGATCTTCTCCGTCACCAAATAAAGTCATGGCGAAATAAACGATTCCCGCCCCAACAAGTATAAACAGTAAGATCATCCACACACTCCGATTTCGTTTCACGGTCTCATCTCCTTTCTTCACTAGTTCCCTGTGATGACGTAAAATCCCTACTTCCACAAAAAAAGACCCACTTCCGTGAGTCCCTTGCGTTATTTCGGACGACGCAATCCTTTCATCATATAACCGCCCTTGAAGTCGATCGGGTCGAATGCAACGAGGAATGCTTTTGGTTCATGCTTCTCAACGAGTTCACGCAACTCTTTCATTCGTGTCCGAGCCGCCAATACGTCGAGACGATAACGAACCCCGTCACGTCCTTGCCCTTGATAATGCGTGACACCATATCCATTGTCACGCATCTGTTGGATGAGTTCCGCCGGATATTCTTTCGTATGCACTTGAATCATGTTGTAACCGATGGCGAGCTTCCGTTCGACAAAGCCACCAAGTAAAATCCCAAGTCCGAATCCGACCGCATACACAATCATTCCGACCGTCGTCAAATCTTGAAACACGATCCCGAGCGCAAAGATATAGATGAGCGTTTCTAGCGTTCCAAATAAACCGGCGATGACGGTCTTCCCTTTCACGAGCATGATGGTCCGTAGCGTTAATACCGGAACGTAAACAAGTTGTAGCAGTAGGATGAGTAAGATTTGACCCATTCAATCGACCTCCGTTCAAATTCATTACCACCACTATTCCAAATTTCCAACAGAGATGCAACTAAAAAAGGCTGACCGAAGTCAACCTTTCACTTAGTTATCTAGATTCTTTACGCTTGTGAGCAACTCGTAGTCTTTACGAATGACTTCGTAGATCGCGTTCTTATCTCCATTCAACAACTCTTCCGCACGAAGCTGGTTCAAGAAGAGGCTAGTGGCAAACGTGACGAGTGCACTTTTTGGAATCCCGATTTCTTTTGCGCGCTCTGTGATGACCTGGTCGAGCTTAGCGTCAATCGTGAGCGATAATCTTTTCTTTTCATTCGACATAGTGATGAAGCTCCTTTAATTCGCTTTTCATAAAACCTATACACAATTGCTTATTATATAGGAAGAATGGTTTTGGTGCAACCGCGTCACGAGGATGCGATCTCGTCACCGCTACGCACACGTTCGGCAATCTGATCAATTTTACGAAGTCGATGGTTGATTCCTGACTTCGAGATCGGGCCAGACTCGAGCATCTCCCCGAGTTCTTGTAGCGAGACGTCTTGATGCGTGACACGCAGTTCGGCGATTTCGCGCAATTTCTTCGGTAAGACGTCAAGTCCGACCGTCCGCTCCAAGAATTTGATATTCTCCACTTGGCGTAACGCTGCCCCGACCGTTTTATTCAAGTTGGCCGTCTCACAGTTGACGAGGCGGTTGACGGAGTTGCGCATATCCTTAATGATGCGTGCATCTTCAAACTCCAGCATGCCTCGGGTCGCCCCAATCAGCTTGAGGAAGTCTGAGATCTTCTCACTCTCTTTCATATAAAGGATATGCCCTTTTTTCCGTTCGAGCGTCTTCGCGTTCAACTCGAATCGGTTCGCCAAATCACGTAGCGCCTGGTTATGGTTTTCGTACAAGCTATAGATTTCGAGGTGGTACGACGACGTTTTCGGATGGTTGATCGACCCTCCGGCGAGGAACGCACCACGTAAGTAAGCGCGTGCTAAGTTCTCGTCCCCCGTCATATCCGAGTTCAGTGTCCGGATCATCTCGTAATTCTCTCCGAGGATCTCAAGGTCCCGAAGCATCGTCTCCGCATGCTGTGACACGCGGACGATGTAGACGTTGTTCTTTTTCAAACGCATTTTCTTCCGTACGAACAAGTCTAACGGATGGTCGTAAAGACGTTTCATCAACGAGTAAATCCGACGGGCGATCGAGGCGTTCTCCGTCGAGACGTCTAAGGTCATGCCTCGTCCTAGGGCGAGCGAGATGACCCCGTTCATCCGAACGAGTGCCGACAGTTCCGCCTTCGCTTCCGCGTCAGTCACTTCAAGTTGTGTCAATTCCTTCTTCACATCTGATGCAAAGCTCATCGAGTCCCCCTCCTTTCTGTCTTTCCAACAATCTTTATTTCAGTTCCAATTCTTGAAACGAACGTGGCTTCTTGATGCGGAGCACCCGCTGCATGACGAGTCCAGCGATGGCGTCGGAATCATGACGGATGTACTCCCGGTTATAATCGACGATGTCCCCTGCGAGGACGTTCGTTCCATAGTTCCGAAGTTTCTTGCGGTCGAAACGGACCTCTTCCGATCCGTCCTCCCGGTAACGCTCTAAATATTCTTCATCAATCGGCTCGTTGTTGACGACGATGGTATCGATCGATGCCTTCCCGAGATACGATTCGATGACTTTCAAGTGCCTCATCGCATCATAGCCTTTCGTCTCACCCGGCTGTGTCATGACGTTACAAATGTAGACGACCGGGACTTTTGAGCGGATGATGGCTTCTCGGACCGCTGGAATGAGCAGGTTCGGGATAATACTCGTATAAAGACTTCCCGGACCGAGCACGATGACGTCCGCCGCTTCAATGGCCTCAACGACACCCGGGGCAGGCTCGATGCCTTCCTCAAGTAAAAACAGACGTTTAATCGGTTGCTGATGGAGCGGAATCTTGGATTCCCCTTTGACGATGGTACCGTCCTCAAACTCGGCCGCGAGCGTCATGAGCGTCTCTGTCACAGGCAATACCTTTCCTTGCGCGTTCAAGAGCTGCGACATGACATCGATTGCTTTCACGAACGAGCCCTCACAGATGTGGGTCGCTGCCGTGAGCATCAAGTTCCCGAGCGAATGCCCTTCTAAGCCATATCCGGTGTCAAAGCGATATTGCAAAATCTTATCCATTAACGGTTCGACTTCCGATAAGGCCAAGATGACGTTACGGATGTCTCCTGGTGGCAACATATGAAACTCGTCACGAAGCCGCCCTGAGCTTCCACCGTCGTCCCCGACCGTGACGATTGCCGTGATATCGAGCGGATAATGCTTCAGTCCACGGACAAGGGTGGACAATCCTGTCCCCCCGCCGATGGCGACTACTTTCCGTTCTCGTCTCATGTCACTTCTCCTTTGTCGCATGAGCGAGGTCACGGTGAACCGTCTTCACGTTATAACGCTCAGCGAAATGTTCGGATACTTTCTCGGCGAATGTGATCGACCGGTGCTTCCCACCGGTACAGCCGAATGCCACGACGACTTGCGTCTTTCCTTCTCGCTTATATTGCGGGAGGAGGAACTCTAGCATGTCGATCAACTTCTTATAAAACGCTCGCGCCTCTGGATGGGACATGACATACTCCTGCACTTCCGTCGTCTGACCCGTAAGCGGACGGAGTTCCGGAATGTAGAACGGGTTCGTGATGAAACGGACATCGAACAACAAGTCGATATCGAGCGGCACCCCATGTTTGAAACCAAACGACATGAAGTTGACCGTGAACGGGATTCGTTCCTCATTGAATTGTTGAAGGATGCGGTCCTTCAACATCTGCGGCTTCAATTCACTCGTATCATAGAGCGTGTGAGCCCGGTCACGGAATCCTTCTAACAGCTCACGTTCCATCTTGATGCCGACGAGTGGTGCATCTTCCGGTGCGAGCGGATGGGACCGTCTCGTTTCTTTATAGCGACGGACGAGCACATCGTCCCGTGTCTCTAAGTATAGGAGATGCGGATGGACATTTTTCTTTTCTAAATCGTCGATGACGATGAACAGGCTATCGATAAAATCTCTCGTACGTGTATCGATGGCGACCGCGATTTTCGGTCGGACCGAGCTGATGACATCGATCAATTGTGGCAAGAGAACCGGTGGCAAGTTATCGACACAGAAATAGCCAAGATCCTCAAAACTATTCATGGCGACTGATTTCCCAGCCCCGCTCATCCCACTGATGATGATCAATTCTTCTAATCCTTTAAAATCTTCCATCTCGCTGACGCCCCCTTAAAATTGACAACCGAGCCGTGTGTGTAGCTCTCTCCATCTAGTATAACGAACGTCCGAAAAAAAGAGAAGGACCGCGGTTCCCCGCAGTCCTCCCGTCTTGAATCATGCGTTTTGTTCTTGCAACGATTCGAGGAGCCCCTCGATGTAGTGTTGAGCGTTCTGAGCGGCAATCGATCCGTCGTTCGTCGCTGTGACGACTTGACGGAGCGTTTTCTCACGAACGTCACCGGCAGCGAAGATCCCAGGGATATTCGTTTCCATCGCCTCGTTCGTGACGATGTAGCCTTGCTCGTTTGTGATACCGAGGTCTTGGACAAATCCAGTGATCGGGTTCATCCCGATATAGATGAAGACACCGTCGATCTCGTAGTCTGTCTCTGTACCGTCGACCGTGCTGACGAGTCGAGCGCCACCGACTTTCCCGTCTTTCTCCGTGATTTCTTTCAATGTGTGGTTCCAAATGAAGTCGATTTTTTCATTGTCGAACGCACGTTTTTGAAGAATCTTTTGCGCACGGAGCTCATCGCGACGGTGAACGATTGTCACCTTATCCGCGAAACGTGTCAAGAAGACACCTTCCTCAACAGCTGAGTCGCCACCACCGATGACGAATAACTCTTTTCCTTTGAAGAAGGCTCCGTCACATACCGCGCAATACGATACGCCACGGCCACCGAGTTCTTCTTCACCCGGTACACCGATTTTCTTATACTGAGCACCAGAGGCGAGGATGATCGCACGTGCTTTATAGTCACGGTTGTGCGCATGCACGATTTTATATTCTGTTTCATCCGAGATGCGTTGCACGTCCCCATATGCATACTCCGCTCCGAACGCTTTTGAATGGTCGAACATCTTTTGAGACAAGTCAGGACCGAGAATGCTGTCGTACCCTGGATAGTTCTCGATATCTTCCGTGTTGGCCATCTGGCCACCTGGAATCCCGCGTTCGATCATAAGCGTTGAAAGGTTCGCACGTGAAGCATATAGCGCAGCGGTCATTCCGGCAGGACCGGCACCGATGATAATGACGTCATAAATTTTTTCTTCTGTCATGTTGATTCCACCTCTGCAAGAAATTGATTGCCTTTAGTATAAGAAACCTGTATGGGTATCGTCTATCTTTATGCTTGTTCGAGTGTCTGCTTGAACGAACGGACCGTTTCTGTCAACGTGTCGACTGAAAGGTGGAAGGCATTCGCACAGTCTTCGAGAATCAACGCATCTCGTTTCGTATAAAACATCCAGACGAGCGCAGCGGCCGATGCCGTTACGTCCATAAATGCTTCATCCGACATGAGAAGTGTCGCGAAACGCTCATAGAAATCACCTTCAAGGCTCATCCGTTCCGCTTCTGACACATGCGCTTCCGCCAAGACGAGCGCGTCAAACGCGCGTTTGACCCGAGCATCACCTGTGAACGGTTGTTGACAAAGGTCGGCACGACACATCTCGGCGAATGCACGGACCGTTTCATTTTCTGTCACTACGTTTGTCAACGCGAGCGCTTCAAACGCCTCGTCATCCTTCAGGTTGGAGATGATTCGGATGATCTCGATTCGAGCTAAATCACTCTCTTGACGCAGTCCTTGGACGAGCGCCGAACGGAATTCGAGATTTTCTCGGATATCGAAGCTCTGTTTCTCTTCGAACTGTTTCATTTCTTCCTTGTTCAAGTAAGTGGCCGCCTCTCCGAATCGTCCTGTCTTATAGGCAGACACACTGAGCCAATGCCCGAACAATGGGTCCCCGCGGAATCCGCGGTCTTTCAATAGACGCAATTCTTCATACGCACGGTCGTAGTGTCCGACGAGCGCGAGTGTCGTCGCCAATTTATAACGCAAGTCAAATTGGAGTGGACGGACACGCGTGAGCGGTGTCGACAACTGCATCGCCGCTTCCGATTGACCCGCTTCATGGAGCAAGAGAATCGTGTTCAAGATCGCATGCAAGTTGCCCGGATTTTGGTCGAGCACGTATTCGAGCGTCCGGAAGGCGGCTTGGTCATCGCCGAGATAAAAACTGACGACCGATAGATTGTTGTATGCCGGCCAAAACGATGGATATTGACCGATGAGACGCTCGAGTGTCGCCTTTGCCGCAAACAATCGTCCTTTATCGATTTGACGCTGCGCCTCCGTATGCCACGTGATCAATTCGTCTTCTTCCTCGTCCTCGAGCTCTTGTTCGAGTTCGATCAGTTCAAGAAGGGATTGCACGGCTTCCGTGTAGTGACCTTTCGTGTCACGGGCGAGATATTCGGATGCATAGTTCGCCGCTTCTTCATATTGAGAGACATAGGCATAGTTGCTCGCTAAGTGATACAGTGCCTCTGTTGCGGTCTCGTCGAGCTCTAATACTCGTTTCCACACGTCATTGGCGTGGTAGACCTCCCCTACTTCAAATAACAGTTCTGCGTACTGTTTATGATAGTCGACGCGATGCGTGGCTGCCGCTGTCGCTTCAGCCATGAAAAAAGTCGCTTCATCCAGGCGACCTTCTCGTAACGCACGACGACCTCTATAGTAGTGGAGCTCCGCAGCGAGCGGAGATTCTGGTTCGGGTAGCGTCAATACTGCTTCATAGTTCGCTTCCATATTCTAAATCCTCCACATCATCTCTAAATCTTTTTTTAGTTGCAGGGATAAGAATACCGCACTCGAACAACGAGGGCAACTGAAAAAGTTAAAAAAAATTGCGACTATATTCCCTCTATAATGAATATTTTTTGCTAGGTTCAAAAATTGTTTTTGAACGAAAATATGATGGCTTCATTTCTGTACATTTATCCATAAAAAAGCGGCATCTCCTTTAAAAAAAGTGATACCGCTCAAGTATTCTTGATCTTGTATGAACAAAATGCTCATGAAAACATTTTGCGGAAAATTGTGTCAAATATGTGTCAACGATTGAAGCTTTGCACCGACGACCCGTTCTCCCGGTAGGACGTCACGATGAACGACCGCACCTGCGCCGACCACTGCTCCGTCTCCGATGGTCACGCCCGGCAAGATGGTGACGTTCGCCCCGATCAACACCTCGTCACCGATGATGACGTCTCCGATTCGATATTCGTCGACGAGATATTCATGACAGAGAATCGTCGAGTTGAAGCCAATGACCGTATTACGGCCGATCGTGATGCGTTCTGGGAACATGACGTCCGGTGTGACCATAAGGGCGAGCGCACTATGCTCGCCTATTTTCATTCCGAGGAACGTCTGGTAAAGCCAACGCTTCGCCTTCACAGACGGAAAGTAACGTCCGATGAGCACGACTGACGTGTTTTTGAAGACACGTAGGAATCGAATGGTCCGATACATCTGCCATAGCGGGTTCGGTCCATCGATTCGATACCGTTTTGTCTTACGCATGAACGCCGACCTCGTCGAGCCATGCCTCGAAATGTTCCATCGAGTCGATGATGACGTCAGGTTCGAGCGATTCGAGGAACGGACGTCCTTTGAGGGCCCAACCGACAGCGACCGTTTTCGTTCCTGCATTCTTCCCGCTGAAGATATCCGTGTCGTTGTCTCCGACCATGACGGCACGTTCCGCTGACGAACCGAGCGCTTGGAGAGCACGTTCGACTGGCTCAGCGTGCGGCTTTTCGTTTTTCACATCGTCCGCCGTCACGACGACATCGAACAAGTGGTCGATGTCGAACAGGCGGAGCCCACGTTCGACGACAGGACGCCCTTTCGACGTGACAATTCCCATCTTATAGCCTTTTGCATGGAGTCGGTACAGTCCTTCAATCACACCCGGGTACTCTGCGACGAGTTGGTCATGCATCGCGATGTTGAAGCTCCGATAGAACGCCTGCATCTCTTTCCACTCCGGTTCATTTAGTTCCCGGAACGATTTTTCAAGCGTAGGTCCGATGAAGCGATAGATGTCTTCGTCCCGATACGTCTGTTCCGGGAAATAGTATTCGAATGTATGACGAAAACTTGCGATGATGAGCGGATTCGTATCAAGCAATGTGCCGTCTAAGTCAAATAAGAGCGTATCCATTAATCAAACAGTCCTTTCTCTGATGGGTCGTTGTATCGTTTCGCATTGCGACGAAGGATCATCATGACGATTCCGAACAGAATCATAGTGATGGACACCATCTGGGCCGCACGCAAATCGCCTGACATGAGACTATCCGTACGAAGTCCCTCGATGTAGAAACGTCCAATCGAGTACCAGACGAGATAAGACAAGAAAATGTACCCGCGTCGTGGGTTTCCGATCATGCGCCATGCGACAAGGAGGATGACCCCTGTAATGTTCCACACACTTTCATATAAGAATGTCGGAATATAGTAAGCCCCGTCGATATACATCTGATTGACGATCCAGTCCGGTAGCATGAGCGTATCCTGAAGGAAACTACGCGTCGTCTCGCCGCCATGGGCTTCCTGGTTCATAAAGTTTCCCCAGCGTCCGACGGCTTGTCCCAAGAGAAGCGATGGTGCCAAGATGTCCGTCACTTTCCAGAACGACATCGATTTTCGCATGCAGTAAACGATTACGACAAGCAGTGCGCCAAAGATGGCCCCGTGGATGGCAATCCCACCTTGACGGATGTCGATGATCTGACCAAGGTTTTCTGAATAGTAATCCCATTGGAACGTCACATAATAAATCCGGGCGAAGATGATACTGATTGGAATCGACCAGATGACGACATCAACGAGTCGTTCTGAGTCGTAGTTGATTCGTTTGGCTTCGAATAAGGCGAGGATGAGTCCAAGCATCGCGCCAAAGGCAATAATCATGCCATACCAATAGATTGGTAAAGAGCCAATCTCAAACGCTACACGATCAAATGTCGGTTCTACCATGATCACAAGTCTCCTTCAGTGTCCTGAATCGCGTTCGCGAGACGTTCCGCAAACTCTTCAGCCGTATTGATTCCCATGTTTTGCAGACGATAGTTCATCGCTGCCACCTCGATGATGACCGCCAAGTTTCGACCAGGTCGAACAGGAATCGTCAGAAGCGGGACTTCGCTATCGATGATTTTCATCGTGTTATGGTCAAGTCCGACACGATCGTACACTTTGCCCGGATCCCAGTTTTCCAAGTTGACGATGAGGCTGATCTTTTTATGTGATCGAACCGCACCCGCACCAAACAATGTCATGACGTCGATGATGCCGATCCCGCGAATCTCAAGCAAGTGACGAATGAGCTTCGGTGCTGACCCGACCAGGAGTTGGTCACCCGTTTGACGAATCTCGACCGAGTCATCCGCAACAAGACGGTGCCCCCGTTTGACGAGTTCAAGCGCGGTCTCCGATTTACCGACACCACTTTGTCCTTTGATGAGGACACCGACACCGTAAATGTCGACGAGCACGCCGTGCATCGCCGTCATCGGTGCAAGCTCCATCTCCAAGAAGTTCGTGATTTGTGATTCGATTGAGGTCGTCACCGCATTCGTCCGCATGAGCGGGACGTTTGCCGCTTCCGCTTCTTCTTCGATTTCTTTCGGAATATCAAAGCCACGCGTGATTAAAATTCCTGGCGTCTGTTCCGTACACAAGATTTTAGCGCGCTCACGACGCTTCTCTTCCGAGAGGCTCGCATAGAATGTCAACTCCGTCTTCCCAAGCACTTGCAGGCGGTTCTTCGCATAGTGCGTATAGTAGCCGGCAAGGACGAGACCCGGTCGACTTAGGTCAGGTGTCGCGACCGGACGATGAAGCCCCTCTTCTCCCGCAATGACTTGAAGTTTAAAACGCTCAACGACTTGAGCCGTACGTACGATATTTTGCATCAGTATCTGCCCCTTTCACGCTCATTATTGTATCATAGCTCTTTCTAAGACGGGTTGGGGAAGTGATGAAGAACATGTCAAAAAATTGTTGAAACCATCCTATTACGCCGTTCGTATGTAGGGTATAGGCTTACTAGGAGGTGGAATAATGGGAGGTTTATTTGGAATTGTCATCTTATTTGCGCTAGTGATTGGAATTGGGTCACTCGTTTACATCATCAAATCATTGATCGATATGTGGAAAGAATATGCCGCGACGAAAAACGAGACGATCTTGCTCTTGTTCATCTTGAACATCATCGGATTCTTCTTTTCCGGAGCGCTCATCTCCATGATTGTCGCCATCATCTTCTACTGGAATCGCTCGAAGTCGATGCGCCTACTTGGAATCATTCTCTTGATTGCCGGACCGGTCCTCTTCATCGTTTTTGCTATCAGCGCCTTCACTTTGTTTGATACGCAGATGATGGATTGGCAACAGATGGAGTACGAAATGAATCTATAATCACAAAATCCCGAAGGCGGCGCCTTCGGGATTTGCTTATTGTTGATGAAACGGATTGTTCAAATCGCCCGGGTCGACAGGATCGACCGGGTCAGCCGGTTCCACTTTATCCTCATCAAGGAATGTGGATGGCGTATAGACCGAACCGTGCTCTAAATCGATTGTACCGGTACGCGTCCCCGCCTCGACTTCGATGCGAGGGGTTTGACCACGACCCGACAAGAATTCCAGACGACGCTGTGCGACGTCCTTACGGTCACGGATGATTTCGAGCTCATCGAGCAAGCAGTGCAGACCACCGAAGTTCGTTTCGAGCTCCCCTTCGACCTCGACGCCATGTGGTAACACGAGTCGAATGTTTCCGGCGAGTGACGCGAGTTCAAACTTCGCGGGACGAGCTGTCGCCAGTTCCGCGCGGATGTTTCCGTTCCCTGTCTTGAGGGAGGCTTTATCGTACTTCCCACCGACGATGACGGCACCGTTTCCGGTCCGAACGTGAACGAGTTCCGCTTCGACACCTTCGACCTCGACTGTCCCATTACCAGTGTTCAGTAATAGTTCGGATGCATGCACGTCATGGAGCACGACACGCCCGTTTGCGGTTTGCACACGAACGTTCTCGACATCGAGACCATCGGCACGGACTTCGCCGTTCAACGTCTGAACAAGAAGGCGGTTGAAATGGTGGTGCGGGACGTACAGTTCCACGTGGGCTCGGACGAGTTTGTCACGGAGCGAAACGACGAGACGATCACCAATGATAGAGTGCTTAACCGCAGACTGTAACTGTTCGAGCGCCTTATCCGCGTCTTGTTGGCGAAGCGGACGACCCGTGACAATCAGTTCACAATCTTCGGCATCAGACGAGACGATCGTCGCCGACGCATTGAAGAGATCGAGCGAGATGTCGCTACCTGTGAACGGGAACGACTTCGAATACGTCACTTCCGGACCAAAGTTCGAGCTGAAGGAGAAGTCGCTGTCGCGAAGTTTCGTTACGAGCCCCTCCACTGCAGATGTCAGTTTCGTTGTGAGCGATTCAACCGAATAGGCATCGACCTTTTCTGCATCCTGTCGCTCTTCAAGCGCTTGAACCTGTTCCGGTTCGAGTCGCTCGAGACGTTCGAGTTGCGTCATCGCCTCCTCGATTGTCATCTTGCCTTCCTTCACTTGCTGGAGAATCAGTTCACGCATTTCTTGTTTCACGTTCATTTTCCCCCTTCAATTTGGTTGCACGTCAATTACCTTCCCGTTTCTCACCATTTCTATACTTATTTCTTTTTTCCTGCTTTTGGTTTCACACGGGCGGCGTCTCGTTCAAGAACAGGCTTCAAATACTTACCGGTATAGGAACCTGATACTTCGGCAACTTCTTCCGGCGTTCCCGTCGCCACGATGAGTCCCCCGCCATCGCCGCCTTCTGGTCCAAGGTCGATCAAATAATCGGCCGACTTGATGACGTCGAGGTTGTGCTCGATAACGAGTACCGTATCCCCATTTTCGACGAGGCGTTGCAACACTTTCAACAAGCGCGCGATATCATCGACATGAAGTCCAGTCGTCGGTTCGTCCAAAATATAAATCGTCTTCCCGGTCGACCGTTTATGGAGCTCTGAGGCAAGTTTGACACGCTGAGCTTCCCCACCGGAGAGTTCTGTTGCCGGCTGACCGAGTTTCATATAGCCAAGACCGACATCATAAATCGTTTGAATCTTCCGCTTGATTTTTGGAATCTTATCGAAGAAGTCGAGCCCCTCTTCGATTGTCATATCGAGGACGTCCGCGATCGTCTTCCCTTTGTATTTCACTTCGAGCGTCTCCCGGTTATAACGTTTCCCGTGACAGACCTCACACGGAACATAGACGTCCGGTAGGAAGTGCATCTCGATTTTGATGATCCCGTCACCGCGACATGCTTCACAACGACCACCCTTGACGTTGAAACTGAAACGACCTTTTTTATAGCCGCGCATCTTCGCTTCATTCGTCGAGGCGAAGACGTCGCGAATGTCATCAAAGACGCCCGTATACGTGGCCGGGTTCGAACGAGGGGTCCGCCCAATTGGGGATTGATCGATATCGATGACTTTATCGATATGCTCGAGCCCTTCAATCTTTTTATGCTTCCCTGGCTTCGCTTTCGCCCGGTTCATATTGTGTGCGAGCGATTTGTAGAGAATCTCATTGATGAGGGTCGATTTACCCGATCCCGAAACCCCTGTGACGGCAACAAACATCCCGAGTGGAATGGACACGTCGACGTCTTTTAAGTTGTTCTCTTCTGCTTTGACAATCTTTAAGAAACGCTCGTCCGGCATCTTCCGTTCAGCCGGAAGTGGGATGAACTTCTTCCCGGCAAGATATTGACCGGTGAGTGAGTTTTTATTTTTCATCAGTTGTTTCGGTGTCCCGGCTGCGATGACCTGTCCGCCATGTTCCCCGGCGCCCGGCCCGATATCGATTAAGTAGTCGGCTTCCATCATCGTGTCCTCGTCATGCTCGACGACGATGAGCGTGTTGCCGATGTCCCGCATCTGTTTGAGGGTCGAAATCAACCGGTCGTTATCGCGTTGATGAAGACCGATGGATGGTTCGTCAAGGACATACAAGACACCCGTGAGCCGTGAACCGATTTGTGTCGCGAGACGAATCCGCTGCGCTTCCCCACCGGAGAGTGTTCCTGCGGCGCGAGAGAGAGTCAAGTAGTCGAGACCGACGTTATTCAAGAAGCTGAGTCGTTCCCGAATCTCTTGGAGGATGAGACGGGCGATGGCGATCTCTTTCTCGCTCAACTGCTCGTTGAGTCCTTCAAAGAACGCGAGTGCGTTCACGACCGATTTCTCCGTCACTTGCCCGACGTGCTGACCCGTGATCTTGACGGCGAGCGACTCTTCTTTCAAGCGGTAGCCGTGACATGTCGGACACGCATGTGTCGCCATGTACATTTCCATCTGCTCACGGATATAGTCGGATGTCGTCTCCCGGTAACGGCGCTCGATGTTACGGAGCACCCCTTCAAAGAAAATGGTATTCGTCCGTACTTGACCGAAGTCGTTCTCGTAGCGGAAGAGGAACGATTCCTCCGAAGACCCGTTCAAGACGAGGTCCTGATCACGTTTTGATAGGCGCTCGAACGGCACGTCCATGTCGATGTTGAAATGCTGGCACATCGCAGCCAAAAGTTGTGGATAGTACTGGGAACTTGTCGGTTGCCATGCGACAATCGCCCCCTCTTTCAACGTCTTCGACGGGTCCGGGATGACGAGTTCTGGGTCAACGTCTAGTTTCGTCCCAAGACCATCACACGTCGGACATGCACCGAATGGCGAGTTGAATGAGAACATCCGAGGTTCGAGTTCGCCGATGGAGAACCCGCAGATCGGACAGGCGTGATGCTCACTGAAGAGAAGCTCGGTCCCATCCATCTTATCGATAATGACACGGCCGTCCGCAAGACGTAATGCCGTCTCGAGTGAGTCGGCGAGGCGCCCTTCGACGTCAGGTCGGACCACGAGGCGGTCGACGACGACTTCAATCGAATGCTTCTTGTTTTTATCGAGCTCGATCTCATCCGTCAATTCAATTGTTTCACCATTGACACGGACACGAACAAATCCTTCTTTTTTCAAGGAGTCGAATACTTTCACATGCGTCCCTTTTCGGCCCGACACGATCGGTGCCAAAATCTGAAGGCGCGTTCGTTCCGGCAATTCCATCACTTGGTCGACCATCTGTGAGATGGTTTGACTCGAGATTTCGATGCCGTGGTTCGGACAGACCGGCTTTCCGATTCGTGCGAACAATAGACGCAAGTAATCATAAATCTCTGTTACCGTCCCGACCGTCGAACGAGGGTTACGACTCGTCGTCTTCTGATCGATTGAAATGGCCGGACTAAGTCCCTCGATCGTATCCACGTCCGGTTTATCCATCTGTCCGAGGAACTGACGAGCATAGGCAGATAAACTCTCAACGTAGCGTCGCTGTCCTTCCGCGTAAATCGTATCGAACGCAAGTGACGATTTTCCGGAGCCGGACAAGCCCGTCAAGACGACGAGCTGGTCACGTGGGATATCGATGTCAATATTTTTTAAGTTGTTGACGCGTGCCCCTTTGATGACAATCGCATTTTTCTTTTCAGCCATTTAATTCCCTACCTTCAACTCCAAGATTAAGTCACGCAATTCGGCCGCACGTTCGAACTGGAGGTCGCGCGCCGCTTGCTTCATTTCTTCTTCCAACTTGGCAATCGCCGCCTCGCGTTCGGCCGGCTTCATCGTACTGAGCGATTCGAGTGCTTCCTCTTCCGCCTCGACCGTCGCCCGGATGACACCACGGACGTCCTTTCGAATCGTCTGCGGGATGATGCCATGTTCTTCATTATAAGCTTGTTGAATCGACCGACGACGATCCGTCTCTTCGATGGCCCGCGCCATCGAGTCGGTCACCTTGTCCGCGAACAGGATGACGTGTCCGTTCGCATTACGCGCCGCTCGACCAATCGTCTGGATGAGCGAGCGATCCGAACGAAGGAACCCTTCCTTGTCCGCATCGAGGATCGTCACGAGACTGACCTCTGGAATATCGAGACCCTCCCGCAACAAGTTGATCCCGACGAGCACGTCATACTTCCCGAGCCGAAGGTCACGAATGATTTCGATTCGCTCGAGCGTCTTGATTTCGGAGTGCATATAGTTGACCTTGATTCCCGCTTCGCGTAAGTAATCGGATAGGTCCTCTGCCATCTTCTTCGTGAGCGTCGTCACGAGCACGCGCTCGTCACGCTTGATCCGTTCGCGAATCTGATCCATCAAGTAGTCAATCTGACCTTTGATCGGATGAATCTCGATTGTCGGATCAAGTAAACCGGTCGGACGGATGATCTGCTCGATCATATTCGGCGTATGTTCGAGTTCGTACGGACCTGGTGTCGCCGAGATGAAAATCGCTTGTGAGACTTTCTTCTCGAACTCATCGAACTTGAGCGGACGGTTATCCTTCGCCGAAGGGAGACGGAAGCCATGGTCGACGAGCACTTGTTTCCGTGCCTGGTCCCCGTTATACATCCCCCGTACTTGTGGGAGCGTCACGTGCGACTCATCGGCGACGAGCAAGAAGTCTTCTGGGAAGTAATCGAGTAGCGTATACGGAGTCGAGCCTTCTGGCATCAAGTTCAAGTGGCGCGAATAGTTCTCGATTCCTGAACAATACCCCATCTCACGCATCATTTCCAAATCGTAATGCGTTCGTTGCTCGAGTCGTTGCGCTTCAAGCAGTTTCCCTTCTTCGCGGAACTTCTCAAGTTGTTCCTCAAGTTCCGCTTCGATGTTGACGATTGCCTTTTGCAATTTTTCGTCGCGTGTGACGAAGTGGGAAGCCGGGAAGATGGCGACATGGTCACGGTCTGCGATGATTTCCCCCGTCAACGGGTCCATCTCCCGGATGCGGTCGATCTCGTCCCCGAAGAACTCGATGCGCATGCAGTGTTCGTCACGCGACGCTGGGAAGATCTCGACGACGTCCCCGCGGACACGGAAACGTCCACGCTGGAAATCGATATCGTTTCGTTCATATTGAATGTCGATGAGTTTACGTAACATCTCGTCACGTCCCATCTCTTTCCCGACGCGAAGGCTCAAGACGAGGCTCCGATATTCTTCAGGGTTACCGAGACCATAAATACAGGAGACAGATGCGACGATGATGACGTCATCGCGCTCAAAGAGAGCCGACGTCGCTGAGTGACGCAGCTTATCGATTTCATCATTGATCGACGCGTCCTTCTCGATGAACGTATCCGTCGACGGCACGTACGCTTCCGGTTGATAGTAGTCATAGTAACTGACGAAGTACTCGACCGCGTTGTTCGGGAAGAACTCTTTGAACTCCGAGTAGAGCTGACCGGCGAGCGTCTTGTTATGGGCGAGGACGAGTGTCGGCTTCTTTACTTCTTGAATGACGTTCGAGACGGTAAACGTTTTACCCGTACCCGTTGCACCGAGAAGCGTCTGATACCGGTCACCTCGATTTACACCTTCGACAAGCTGTCGAATCGCTTCAGGCTGGTCGCCTCCTGGTTGAAATTCAGATTGTAATGCAAACGGAATCGATTCCATAAGATACTCCTCACCTTCTCATTTCATAAGTGTCTTGATTATACCATAGACACGAACAAATATTCGCTTATTAGCTTTTAGTTTTAGACTAATGAATTTCATTTCTTTTTTACATTTGATCTACTGTTCATTTCTTTTTCCTTTACCGTCTCAAAAGAAACATCCTGTTACAGTCAAATCATCACAACACGATTTCAACAGAATCACTTTTGTGGCATAAGGGATTACAGATTACAGAATGGACTATGTTCCTAATGAGGTGGAACGCCTGAAATTATTTTTTAAGATCATCCACTTCGTGAACGTTTCGCTCTGTCCCTGACCTCTTTTGTGAAGTTTACAACTGTAAATGTGAACATTTGTAGGAATAAAGTAGGATTTTTAAAAAACGCTGTTTTAAAACGCTTACATTTTGGGCATATAATGAAGTGGTAAGTCAATTTGATAAGGGAGAAAGGGGAGTATCACATGTCAGCATTTGTCAGTGAAATTATTGGTACGATGCTATTGATTCTGCTCGGTAACGGTGTCGTCGCCGGCGTCGTCCTCCGCCATTCCAAAGCGGAAAACTCTGGCTGGATTGTCATCACAATGGGTTGGGGTCTCGCGGTTATGGTCGGGGTCTACGCAGCCGGTATTTACGGAGGCGCACACATCAACCCTGCCGTCACGATTGGTCTCGCGACAGCAGGCGAATTCCCATGGGCCGACGTCCCACTTTATATCCTCGCTCAGTTTATTGGAGCCATCATCGGGGCATGTTTGGTTTATGTCCACTACAAGCCGCACTATGATGCGACAGACGATCCTGGTTTAAAACTGGCGACGTTCTCGACAGCTCCAGGTATTCGAAGCACGCCGTACAACTTGATTGGTGAGATTATCGGAACATTCGTCCTTGTCTTTGCATTGTTGTCATTCGGGGCAAACACATTCGCAGACGGACTCAATCCACTCATCGTTGGTTTCTTGATCGTGTCAATCGGTCTCTCGCTCGGTGGTACGACGGGATATGCGATCAACCCGGCACGTGACCTTGGACCACGTATCGCACACGCATTCCTTCCAATTAAAGGAAAAGGATCTTCAGATTGGGGTTATTCATGGATCCCGGTCGTCGGTCCGATTATCGGTGCGATTATTGCCGCACTCATCTACGGTATTCTCGTCCCTTAACACATAATTTTGAAGGAGGAAATCACATATGGCGAAAGAAAAACGTTATATTTTAGCATTGGACCAAGGAACGACAAGTTCACGGGCAATCATTTTTGATCATGATGGAAAAATCGTCACAGTCGCACAACGCGAATTCAAACAATACTTCCCGAAACCAGGCTGGGTTGAACATAACGCCAATGAGATTTGGGGTTCTGTCCTCGCCGTCATGGCGGAAGCGTTCGGTTCGGCGGATATCGATCCGAATGAGATTGCTGGAATCGGGATCACGAACCAACGTGAAACGGCAGTCGTCTGGGAAAAAGAGACTGGCCGCCCTGTCTATAACGCCGTCGTTTGGCAATCCCGTCAAACTGCTGACATCTGTGAAGAGTTGAAAGCGGCAGGTCATTCGGACATGGTCCGTGACAAAACAGGTCTCTTGATCGATGCCTACTTCTCCGGTACGAAAGTCAAATGGATTCTCGACAATGTCGAAGGCGCTCGTGAGAAGGCCGAGAACGGTGAACTTCTCTTCGGAACAATCGACACATGGCTCATCTGGAAACTCTCAGGCGGAAAAGCCCACGTGACGGATTATTCGAACGCATCACGTACACTCATGTATAACATCTACGAACAAAAATGGGATGACGAGTTACTCGACATCTTGTCAGTACCGAAGTCGATGCTTCCTGAAGTCAAACCTTCGAGTGAAGTATATGCGAACACGATCCCGTATCACTTCTTCGGATTCGAAGTACCGATTGCCGGAGCCGCCGGTGACCAACAGGCTGCCTTGTTCGGTCAGACGTGCTTTGAAAAAGGGGAAGGGAAAAACACATACGGAACAGGTTGCTTCATGCTCATGAACACGGGCGAAGAAGCCGTCAAATCCGATCACGGTTTGTTGACGACGATTGCGTGGGGCTACAACGGAAAAGTCGAATATGCGCTCGAGGGATCAATCTTCGTCGCTGGTTCAGCGATCCAGTGGCTCCGTGACGGATTGCGGATGTTGAAATCTGCGAAAGACTCAGAACAATATGCGACACGCATTGAATCGACAGAGGGCGTTTACGTCGTTCCGGCATTCGTCGGTCTCGGTGCACCGTATTGGAACTCTGACGTTCGTGGTGCCATCTTCGGTCTCACACGCGGAACAGAGAAAGAACAATTGGTCCGCGCCACAATCGAATCGCTCGCTTATCAGACACGAGACGTTCTCACATCGATGGAAAATGACTCAGGTATCAACTTGAAAACACTCCGTGTCGATGGTGGAGCCGTCAGTAACAACTTCCTCATGCAGTTCCAATCGGACATTCTCAATGTTCCGGTCGAACGTCCTGAAGTGAGTGAAACGACTGCACTCGGAGCTGCCTACTTGGCAGGTCTCGCGGTCGGTTTCTGGAAAGACCAAGCAGAAATCAAAGACCAGTGGAAACTCGATAAGAAGTTTGAGCCGAACATGGACGAGTCTCATCGCGAAGCACTCTACAAAGGTTGGCAACACGCTGTCGAAGCGACCATGGCCTTCAAACCATCAAAACTTGACGTATAAGAAGACGGGCATCCTCACGGGTGCCCTTTTTCAATGCAAAAAAGAGTATCCATAGCGGATACTCTTACAGTTTACGAAGGCGGACCCGAGGGCTCGTCGGCTCTCCGACGAACAAGATCCCGAGTTCATGTGGATCGGTCTCATACATCGCCCGTTGCACGAACCGGATGTCTCCGTTCAGATTCAACACCTCAAGCTTGATGTATGGCTTATGCTGCTGGAGCGCCTCATAAAAGCTGTGCCCTCCGGTGATGACCGTCCCGTTCACTTTGTAGATGGACTCACCCGGAATCAGTTGCATCGCTTCCCCTGGTGAATTTGGAAGGGTGTCGACGATGACGGCCCCTCGATTCCCATTGATAAAGACGGGCGTTGTTCCCCGATTCTCACGTTTGATCCACTGAAGGCCAAGCTCATAGAGAACGAAGAGTGCCAATAACACGTAGTCAGCGTATGGGACTTCCCATGTATACGAGAGTCCGAATAAGCCGAGGGCGACCAAAGCGAGGACACCACGATAAGAACTCAACCGAGCGAGCAACGTCCCAGGTAACGCTCCGGTCGACAATAAACTGACCCCGATCGGAATCGGAAGAATGATCGGAACCATCGGCCAGTCGAGACCGAATGTCGGTGGTAAAAATAGCACGAGCGGGAAAAACCAAATGCGTTTGACGACGTGCCCCCCGATGAATTGGCCCCGTTTTGATAAAATCAAAGTCGGCGACGTTTCTTTCGGTCCGTTCCATCGTAACAGGATCGCTTCCGCAAGTGTCACAAGACCGAACGTCAGCGCGTAGACTGTCCAATCTACGCGAGCAAGTGCTTCTACCCAATCACGGAATGCCCCGTACGCGACGACATCACGCAACAAGACGACGCCATAGATGACGAGGAGCGGGAGCACCGGGTTGAAGAACCGCGGATGCATCGTCAATACCACGAGCGTATAGAGCACCGTGAACGATACCGCCCATTCGAATGTAATCGTCGTCTCCAATAAAATCGTCGCGGTTGAAGAAAGGACCGCTAGTAGAAGACTCGGCCAAATGAAATGCTTCCATTCCGATTTCGGCGAGCGGCGTCTCGAACGAAACATGGCTCGTTCGCGCTTGACTCGGGTCATCGATACATATGTAAGGGCGACCAGCGTCACCCAAAATAGTGGACTACCTAACAACGTCAATAAAGCCGTAACACTCATTCGTACAACTTCCACGCGGTCCAACCCTTTCTTTCATACAACGTTATTTTGCAGCTTCTTCGAGTGCTCGATTCAATTGAGCATCGTTTGCCTCATCTTGAATCTCTTCGAGTAGCTTCGATTCGAGTGCCGAAGCCGTTTCTTCATCGACCGTTCCAGAAGCCGTGAGATTTTGATCGGTCTGAAACGCTTTGACCGCCTCGCCCATCGTATCCCCGTAGTAGCCAGGCTGACCACCAGGTTCATAGCCGATACCAGTTAAAATTTTATGCAAGTTCGACACGGCATCCCCGTAGTCGCCAATTTTTAATTCGTCTTCTTCGGTCAGGACACGAGTCACATTGAAATAATCTGGTTGTTTCACTTCAATGTCCGGTTCAATCCCTTTTTTATGGATCCAGTTCCCATCCGGCGTGAGCCATTTGCTCGTCGTCAGCTTCAAATTGCTACCGTCCTCTAAATCGAACGCCGTCTGGACAACGCCTTTTCCGAACGTCTTCGTCCCGATGATGGTCGCCCCTGCCCCTTCTTTCATCGCGCCTGTCAAAATCTCAGATGCCGAGGCAGAACCCTCATCCGTCAAGACGAACAAGTCATATGGTTTCGCTTCGCGGGCACGACCGTTTTGGGCATCACGGTCCCCATCCGCATTTTCGATTTGAACGACCGGTTTTGATGTCGGGACGAACCCTTCAGACATCTCGATGACGGCCGGCAAGAGACCACCCGGGTTTCCGCGGACGTCGATGATCAAACTGTCGATGTCTTCCGATTCGAGTTGGTCCAGCTGTTCAAGAAACTCGTCGGCCGTCGGCTCTGAAAATTGGGTGACTTGAAGATACCCAATCTTTTTGCCGTCTTTCTCTTTCACTTCAGAGAACACTGTCTCAATCGGAATCGTATCCCGTGTGATCTCATAGTCAGCCGTCTGGCTACCACGACGAATGGTCAACGTGACGGTCGTCCCTTTTTCTCCTCGAATGAGTTGAACGGCTTCCTGAACGTCCATGCCTTCGATCGACTCCCCGTCGACCGCCGTGATGATGTCACCGGGACGTAGTCCTGCTTCTTCGGCCGGAGCACCTTTGATTGGAGCGACAATTAAAATGTCTTCTCCTTTCTTCTCCAAAGTCGCACCGATTCCTTCAAAACTCGATTCAATCGAATCCGTAAATTGTGATGTTTCTTCAGCGTCCAAGAAATCCGAATACGGATCGTTCAACGCTGCGGTCATTCCATCGAGCGCACCGGTCAATAAATCATCTTCCGAAATGTCTTGTAAGGAATGCTCTTCAATTAAATCACGTACTTGATCGACTTTATCCCAGCCTTCCGCATTCGTTTGAACGGGAAGCGATGTGTCTGTAAACGCCATCGTCGCAAGGCCTGCACCGGCCCCAGCCACGAATGTTGTGCCAGCGAGTAGTCCTGCGGTTGAATTTTTCACGGGTTGGTCCCTCATTTCTCTTTGTAAGTCTTTTCATTATTATAGCAAAAACGAAAGGAAACGCGGACGCGTTCCACATATTTGGGACGCGTCCGCTTCTGTCAGTAGCCAATATACGGGGCAGGGTCAATTGCGTTCGGTTGTCCAGGTGCCCATTTTCCTCGATGTAACTCAAAATGAAGATGGGGACCGGTCGACCACCCGGTGCTTCCGAGCGTCCCGACCGTTTGTCCGGCTGAAACAGATTGTCCGGATCCGACCGTGATCGCACTCAAGTGAGCATAGACGGTCGTCCATACTTCACCGTTCATGACGTGTGAGACGAAAACGACATTCCCATATCCCGTCGCCGGTGCCGCTTTGATGACGACTCCCGGTGCGCTCGCGACAATGGGTGTGCCCGGCGCATTGACGAGGTCGATTCCCTTATGAATCTCAGGGACTCCCGTCAACGGATTATTCCGAGGACCGAACGGGCTAGAGACATAACCGGACACGGGACGAACAAATCCGGTCGATGTGGATACCGGCGTCGGTGTGTCGGCAGGTGCCGTCACTACAGGTGCCTCGACTTCTGTTTCCGCTTCTCTCGCTTCAGCCTCAGCTCGTGCCTGTTCTTCAGCGGCACGCGCTTCCGCTTCTCGTTTGGCACGTTCTGCCGCCTCGGCCGCTTCCCGTTCTGCAGTCGCGATCGCCTCGAGCTGTTCACCGATGATTCGGTTCTGTTCAGCCATGACGGCCTGTTCTTCACTACGCGTCATCTTCTCTAGTTCGAGTTGCTCGACTTGCTCGTCAAGCTCAGCCAACAAGTCACGCTTCTTCTCGGCCGTTCGGTCGAGGTCTTGTTTCGTGATGACAAGTTCCCGCTCTTTTTGCTTGATGAAAGAGAGTTGGGTACGCTGTGTCGACTCGAGCGACTCCAGACGTTCCATCTCACTCATATAATTATGTATGAGTTCCCGGTCCTGTTCGGCGATCGTGCGGGCCGTCATGACCCGTGTCACGAAGTCGCCGAAGGAACGGGACTCAAAAATGACTTGTAGATAAGACGTGTCTTCGTGTACTTGTAAGACACGAAGGCGTTCGTTCAAGAGCTCCTTTTGGCTTTCCAAGTATTCCTCTTGAACGGAGAGTTGTTGGCGGGTCGACTCGAGTTCTGCCCGGGCCGTATCGACCTCGTGCTGTTGAATGGCGATCTGTTCGCTCAACACATTCAACCGGTCGTCGACGACGTGAATTTCCGTCTTCACGGCATCACGCTCTGCCTCGGTGACCTCGAGTTCGGCATCCGTCTTGGCTTGCGCTTTTTTCGACTCTTCCAATTCATTGGATAGTCGGTCTTGCCGAGCTTTCAACGTGTCTTTCTCTGTCGCCATGACTGGCATGGCAAGTAATGATACACACAACCCTAGCGCAAGCGAACGTTTCATCCGCCAACTCCTCCTTATTTAAGTTAGATTTTCAAGAAACGACCGAGCGATGTCGTCGATCCCCAGATTCCGATGAACGCACCGAGTGCAAGTAACACGAATGATACTTGGACCGTGAGCGTCGATGGATCAATCAACTTAAATATATCACTATTCAATTGATCAAGCGATGGTTGTAAAGCACTATATGCGACGTCATATCCGAAATAAATGACTAAAATCGGGATAAGAGCCCCAAGCATTCCGAGAAGCAATCCTTCGATGAAGAACGGCCAGCGGATGAAGCTGTTCTTCGCTCCGACGAGTCGCATGATTTCAATCTCACGGCGACGTGAGAAAATCGTCATTTTAATCGTATTCGAGATCAAGAACATCGCCATCAATGTCAAACCGACGATCAACGCGAGTCCACCGATGCGAATCCCGTTGAAGAAGGCGAACATTTTATCGATGTAGTCTTTCCCGTACTTCACATCGTCGACATTATCAAGTGAACCGACCGATTTGGCCACTTCTTCTAATTCTGTCGGGTCTTGCGCTTTGACGATGTAACGGGCATGGAGCGGGTTATCTTTTTCTACCGTTCCGTATGCAGCCGCATCGTCCCCAAGTTGGTCTTGGAACTTCTGTAACTCATCTTCTTTCGAGCTGAATGTGACCGTCGAGACGCCCGGCACCTGTTCGATATTCTCTCCGAGTTTCTCGACCGAGTTCTCATCTGCGGTACGTGTGATGAACACTTGAATCTCGACATCGTTCTCGACGTTGTCTGAGATTTCATTGACGTTGAACATGACGAGTGCGAATACACCGACAAGTAGTAACGTGATCGTGACGGCACTGATTGCCGCGAACGACATCCAACCATTACGAAGCGTTCCTTTGAACCCTTCGCGCAAATGGCGCAATCCAGTCTTAAACATCATAGCCATATGCTCCTTTCTCTTCATCGCGAACGACTTTCCCGTTCTCAATCGCAATGACGCGGTGACGAATCTTATCAACAATGTCACGGTTGTGTGTCGCCATGACAATCGTTGCTCCGCGGCGATGAATTTCTTCAAATACTTCCATAATGCCCCATGCTGTCTCTGGGTCCAAGTTCCCTGTCGGCTCATCGGCGATGATCAGTTTTGGTTTATTCACGATCGCTCGGGCAATGGAGACACGCTGTTGTTCCCCACCTGAAAGCTCATCGGGATAGTTGCGTGCTTTATTCTTCAATCCGACCAAGTTCAACACATCCATGACTTGTTTACGAATCGACGACGTCTCTGCTCCGACAACTTCTAATGCGAACGCCACATTCTCATACACTGTGAGTGACGGAAGCAATTTAAAATCTTGGAAGATGACGCCGAGTTGACGACGAAGTTTTGGCACGTGACGGTCTTTGATTTTTCCGACATCGAGTCCGTCAATCAATAGTTGACCGGCTGTCGGTTTCTCCTCGCGATAAATCATCTTCATGAATGTCGATTTACCGGCACCAGAAGGTCCGACGACATAAAGAAACTCGCCGTCGCGAATCTCTAAATCGAGGTCATCCATGGCAACGACGCCGTTCGGATATACTTTACTGACTTTTTGCATCGAGATCATAACGTATTCCCTACCCTTTTTAAAAATTTTTTAAGCATCTATGACGAATTGAAATCAATTGTTTTAGTTACTGTATATTTCGCCTAGAGTCTTTTTTACAGGAAATGATTCCCTCTGTCAAGGTCTCATTGATTGATAATAGCCTGGTCAAAAAAACATCTAGGGCAAAGCTGAAGCGACTACAATTATATCAATCCAACTTTTAAAACACCATTACAGGAGTATTTCAGTTGAATAGCGTTCCGTGTGAAAATGTCGCGCTGAACCTGGCTTTCACCCTGTTCTTTGTGAGACTGAAACCGCATTTCAAAAGGGTGCTCCCTAAGGAACACCCTTCACAAATTCGACAATATTAGTCGTGTGGTTTTTCTTTCAAGGCATCAAATGGTGATTTTTTTCGCTTGCGATATTTGATATGAATCGTCGAGGACTCATAGTCATCAGAAGCCCGGATATCCCGGCTCGAGACACGGACGAACGACCATGCCAAGAGGAACATGATAAAGATGAGCGGGAACCCACCGACAATACTCGCCGTCTGGAGCGTATCGAGACCACCCAGGAACATGAGCGTGAGCGGCATGATCGCAAGGGCGAACGCCCAAAAGAGTCGGTTCCAGACGATCGGCTCGTCTTCGACGTGTTTTTGTGTGACCGACGCCAAGATATAAGACGATGAATCGAACGTCGTCGCCAAGAAGATGATAGCGAGGATGGTAAAGACGCCGATGACGACTTTCCCGAACGGCAACTGTCCAATGATGGCGATGATCGTCGGGGCCGGTCCATTTGCCGCCATATATCCGACGACGTCGAACGTGCCACTCAAGTGAAGATACAGACCGTAGTTTCCGAGAATCCCAAAGAAGAGGATACAACCGAGTGTCCCGTATACCATCGTCCCGAAAATCATGTTGCGAATCGTACGTCCACGTGAGATCCGAGCAACGAACAGTCCGACGAACGGAGCATACACGAGCCACCAGGCCCAATAGAACACGGTCCATGATTCTGGGAATCCAGTCGAGGTGAACCCTCCGAAGTCACCGAACGGCTCCATCCATGTCGCCATCCGGAAGAAGTTATCCATCACGATTCCGACTCCGTTAAATGTCGTTTCCAAGATAAAGCGTGTCGGTCCAAAGATAAGGACAAACGTCAAAATCCCAAGGGCGAGCCAAATATTCAAATCACTCAGTACTTTGATTCCGCCCTTTAGTCCGATATATGAACTGATGGCGAAGATCACCGTACAAATTAACATGATGACGGCTTGCATGCCGAGTGTGACAGGAATTCCGGTTAATTCGTTGACCCCTTCGGCAATCATCGGTGTCCCGAGCGCGAGTGTCGTCCCGGCCCCACCCAATAATCCAAAAATAAATAAGATATCAATAATCTTGCCGAGTGGACCATCCGCCCATCTGCCAATCACGGGACGCACAGCTTCACTTACCTTCAATACGGACTTCTTGCGGACATAGAAGAAATAGGCAATCGGTAAGGCTGGTAACGTATAAATTGCCCAGGCAATCGGTCCCCAGTGGAACATCCCGTATGCCGTCGACCATTGGATGGCTTCCGGTGACTCGGGTGTCAATCCAAATGGTGGTCCTTCATAGTAATACACCCATTCGATGACCGACCAATAAAGAATACTCGACCCGATCCCGGCAGCAAACAACATCGCCGCCCATGAGAATGTACTGAATTCGGGTTCTTCATCTTCACGACCTAATTTGATGTGCCCATTCTTGCTGAAGGCAATAAAGATCAAAAATCCGAATGCGCCTAACCCCATCGCTAAGTACAACACCCCAAAGTTAGAGGTCATGTATTCGTTCGCCGCGCCGACCCAAGCCTTCCCTGTCTCCGGGAAGAAGATGAGCGGCAACGTCACCCCTAACAGTAATACGAACGAGCCGATAAAAGTCGGCCAGTCAATCAACTTAGTCTTCAATTGTAATCACTCCATTTCCATAACGTCTGTATATCACCCTAACAATAATTCCCTAAGCCTTAGGACCCCAAACAAAAAAAGCATGAGGGACCTGTTCGCCTCATGCTTCCAACACTTATTTTTTCTCAGCGAGCCAAGCGGCGACCGCCGTGATTTCTTCATCATCTTCGAGGACGTTCGCAGGCATCGCGCCTTGTCCGTTTCGAATGACATTTTCAATCTCTTCTGCCGACAGACGAGCACCGACTTGCTCGAGTGACGGACCACTCATTCCTTCAAGGTTCGCACCGTGACACGCTGCACAGTTTTGCGCGAAGACCGCTTCTGCATCAATCGATGCTGTGTTCGAGCCCGTATCCCCGTCGCTCGACGTTCCTTCTTCTTCACCGCCGCCACATGCTCCGAGCGTCAACATGGCGCCGAGGCCAATGGCCATCATCCATTTTTTCATAACCGCGTTCCCCTCCTAAGTTGTAGAAATCACCTACATTTACCATTATAGCCGTAAACGTATGCTTTCTAACCTAATCTCACGAAAAGTACACAAAGATTCCACAACTTACGGCACGTTGATATAACGCTTATCCGACGTAAACCCTTGTCCAAGTACCTCGTGTGCCTCGCTAAAGACGAGGAACGCTTCCGGGTCGATCCGACGAATAATTTCTTTCAGTCGGCTCACTTCACTCTGACGGACGACGATCATGAGCATCGGACGGTCCAGACGTGAGTACGCCCCAATCGCCTGAATCTCCGTCGCACCGCGATCGAGTTCCTCAAAGACGGCCCGGACGATGAAGTCCCGTTTTTCCGAGATGATATACGCCATCTTGTCCTGTGTGAACCCAAGCTGGACGAAGTCGATCATTTTGACCGTGATAAATAGTGCAATCAGTGCATAAAGCCCAGTCGAGAACGAGAACGTGAGAGCTGCGGTCAAAACGACCATACCGTCGAGGATGGCGATACAAAGATAGAGCGGGATGTGCGTGAACTTATGTAAAATCTGTGCGATCAAGTCCATCCCACCAGTCGAGGCGCGTCCGCGGAAGATGAGACCGAGCCCGACACCGACACCGACTCCACCGAAGATGGCAGCGAGTAACGTGTCGTTCACGGCAGCCCCGGCATCGATCGCCTCATAAAATAGAATGACACCTGGCAAGAAAATGGAGCCGACGAGTGATTTCACGCCGAACCCGAGTCCGAGGATTGCCCATCCGACGATGAGGAGCAGTACGTTTGCCACGAGCTGAAACGCCCCTGGCGAGATGCCAAACAGTTCATACGTGATGACCGAGATCCCACTCACCCCGCCCGATGCGAGGTTGTTCGGCAACAGGAACAAGCTGAAGGCCGAGGCGACGAATACCGAGCCCGTCAACAAATACAGATAGTCTTTGACGATTTGCTTCATTAAAGAAATTCTCCTTTACAGACAACGTGGCCCAAAGACGGGAGTCTTTGAGCCACATGCATCACATATTTGTTTTACGAAGGTAAGCATCGATGAACGGCATGACATCCCCGTCCATGACACCGCTTGTGTTTCCGACTTCATAGTTCGTCCGGTGGTCTTTGACCATCGAGTACGGGTGGAAGACGTATGAACGGATTTGGCTACCCCAACCGATATCCGTCTTCTCTCCACGAATCTCATCGAGTTTACGTTGTTGCTCGTCGAGTTCGCGTTGATACAATTTCGCTTTCAACATCTTCATTGCCGACTCACGGTTCTTGATTTGTGAACGCTCTGTCTGACATGAGACGACGACGCCTGTCGGCACGTGCGTGATCCGGACGGCAGAGTCCGTCGTGTTGATGTGCTGTCCGCCGGCACCTGACGCGCGGTATGTGTCGATGCGGAGGTCTTCTGTCCGTACTTCGATCTCGATGTCGTCATCGAATTCCGGCATGACGTCACATGACACGAACGACGTGTGACGACGACCTGACGAATCAAACGGCGAGATGCGGACTAAACGGTGAATCCCTTTTTCCGCTTTCAAGTAGCCGTATGCGTTATGTCCGATGATGCGGAGCGTGACCGACTTGACGCCCGCTTCCTCACCTGGGAGGTAATCGACCGTCTCGACTTTCCAGCCTTGTTTGTCCGCGAAACGTTGATACATCCGAAGGAGCATCGATGCCCAGTCCTGTGACTCGGTACCGCCCGCACCCGGGTGCAATTCAAGGATGGCGTTGTTCGCATCGTATGGGCCGTTCAATAGAATTTCAAGTTCAAAGTCATCAAACTCTTTCTTGAGCGCTTGAATCGATTCTCCGAGCTCTTCTTGCATCTCTGCATCCGGCTCTTCCTTGATGAGTTCGAGCGTCACTTCGCCGTCCTCATGTTGGGTCGCGAGGTCTTGATACTTGTCGACCATCGCTTTGAGGCCGTTCGATTCGTCGATGACTTTTTGAGCCTTCTCCTGGTTGTCCCAGAAGTCAGGATACGTCATCTCGTTCTCGAGCTCGGCGATACGTGCCTCTTTCTCTGTCAAGTTGAGCGATGCTCTGTAATTCTCGAGGCGTTTCGCCATCGCCTCTAGTTCGTTCCGAATATCTGAAATTTCCATAGTGTGATTCACCTTTCCGTAGGAAAGAGGCGAGCGGACCCGCCTCTTCAATAATTAAGCCTGTTGTCTACCGTGACAGTTCTTGAACTTCTTACCAGAACCACACCAGCACGGGTCGTTCCGGCCGATGCTGTCTTCTTTCGAACGACGGACCGGTTTCTTCTTGACCGGCGCATCGCTCTTGCCAGAGACAGCAACTTCCTCTTCGACGACTTTCTCGCGTCGGAGGTTGTCCCCGACTTCGGCACGGAGGACGAAGCCTGTCACTTCTTCTGCGATTGCCGCATTCATCGCGTCGAACATGTTGATCCCTTCCGCTTGGTACTCACGAAGCGGGTCGTTCTGTCCGTAAGCGCGGAGGTGAATCCCTTGGCGCAACTGGTCCATATGGTCGATATGGGACATCCAGTGCGAGTCGACGGCACGGAGTACGATAATCTTCTCGAACTCGTTGAAGCGTTCAGGTGGCGCGAGTTCACGCTTCGCCTCATACTGCTCGTTCACGCGCTCCATGAGGAGTTCGACGATTTCTTCACGCTCTTTACCGTAGAAGTCTTTGCCTTCGACCGTTTTTTCGAGTGCGAGTGTTTGGTTTGCCCAATGTGCAAGCTCGTTGATGTTCCATTCTTCTGGCACGAGTTCGATCGGTGTATATTGTAAGACACCGAGTTCAACCGTCTGGGCCATCATCGAACGGACGATATCCGTAACCGACTCGTTCTCAAGGATGCTGGCGCGGTCTTTGTACATGACTTTCCGTTGGTCGGCCATGACGTTGTCGTAACCGAGAAGCTGTTTCCGTGCATCATAGTTGTTTCCTTCAACACGTTTTTGAGCCGACTCGACCGCTTTGGATACCATGCGGCTCTCAATCGGTTGTGTGTCATCCATTCCAAGACGCTCCATCATGCTTTGGAGGCTATCCGTCCCGAAGCGACGCATGAGCTCATCTTCGAGTGACAAGTAGAACTGTGATTTACCTGGGTCACCTTGACGACCTGAACGACCACGGAGCTGATTATCGATTCGGCGTGACTCGTGACGTTCTGTCCCGATGATATAGAGACCACCAAGGTCGACGACGCCTTCTCCGAGTTTGATGTCGGTACCACGACCGGCCATGTTCGTCGCGATCGTGACCGCACCTTTTTGTCCGGCGTTCTCGATAATCTCCGCCTCACGGGCGTGGTTCTTCGCATTCAAGACATCGTGACGAATCTTTTTCTTCGTCAAGAGCTTGCTCAAGTATTCAGACGTTTCAACGGCGACCGTACCGACAAGGATCGGTTGACCTGTCGCATGAACCATTGCAATTTCTTCAACGACAGCTTTGAACTTGCCTTCCATCGATTTGAAGATCAGGTCCGACTTGTCGTCCCGGAGGATCGGCTTGTTCGTCGGAATCGTCACAACTTGCATATTGTAAATATTACGGAACTCTTCTTCCTCTGTCTTCGCTGTACCGGTCATCCCAGCAAGCTTCTCATACATCCGGAAGTAGTTTTGATACGTGATTGTCGCGAGCGTCATGGATTCACGTTGAATCTCGACGCCTTCTTTCGCCTCGATCGCTTGGTGAAGACCTTCCGAGTAGCGACGTCCATCCATGACACGTCCCGTGAACTGGTCGATAATCATGACCTGTCCTTCGCGAACCATATAGTCGATGTCATGATGCATGACCGCGTTCGCACGTAGTGCGAGTCCGACGTGGTGGTTGACAGCGACGTGTTCGATGGCGAACAAGTTGTCGATACCGAAGAATTTCTCGGCGAGGTCAACCCCTTGGTCCGTCAAGAGGACTGATTTCGTCTTGATGTCGACCGTATAATCTTCTTCCTCTTTTAACGTACGGACGAACGCATCCGCGCGTGTATAGAGTTCTGTCGATTTTTGAGCCGATCCCGAGATGATGAGCGGCGTACGCGCCTCATCGACGAGGATCGAGTCGACTTCATCGACGATCGTGTAGTAGAGCTCACGTTGGACACGGTCTTCCTTATAAAGGACCATGTTGTCACGGAGGTAGTCGAACCCGAGCTCGTTGTTCGTCGAGTACGTGATATCACAGTTATAGGCCGCCTGTTTCTCGACACGGTCCATGTTCGACACGTTGAGGCCGACCGAGAGACCGAGTGCGAAATAGAGCGGCTCCATGAGTTCTTTATCTCGTTTCGCCAAATATTCGTTGACCGTTACGACGTGTACGCCACGGCCAGTGAGCGCGTTCAAGTAGACTGGAAGTGTCGCGACGAGCGTCTTCCCTTCACCGGTTTTCATTTCGGCGATGTCGCCGTTATGGAGCACGTAACCCCCGATGAGTTGAACACGGTAGTGACGCATACCGAGCACACGCTCTGATGCTTCACGGCAGACCGCGAACGCCTCCGGCAAGAGGTCGTCAAGTGTCTCGCCTTTCGCCAAACGCTCCCGGAACTCTTCCGTCTTCGCCTGAAGCTGTTCGTCGGACAATGCCTTGATTGGTTCGGCGAACGACTCGATCAAGTCGGCCGCTTTCTCTGCTTTTTTCAACATTCGTTTCTGTGGAGCAAATAACTCTTTCAAAAAGTTCGCCATACTCATATCTCCTCTGCACTCACTAAAAAATGCATGTTTTTTCCCTAATGTACAGTTTAACCGAAGTGGTGCCACCTTTCAAGGAAAGGCAAAAGGAAACGACCCCCCGAAGCCGGGAGGTCGTGTATAGTCAAGTTTATTATTCAGGTTCGATCAAGCCGTACTTCCCATCTTTACGACGGTAGACGACGTTCGTGTTGCCCGTCTCTGCGTCTGAGAAGACGAAGAAGCTGTGACCGAGCATATCCATTTGAAGAATCGCCTCTTCCGTGTCCATCGGTTTCAACGTGAAGCGTTTCGTCCGTACGAGTTCGAGCTCTGCCTCGTCCTCATCATAGACGACCGGTGCATCATCAGGTCCTTCAAGAGACTTGAAGTACTCGCCGACGCCCCCTTCTTTTCCGCGTCCTTTACGGTTGAGTTTCGTTTTGTGTTTACGGATTTGACGTTCCAATTTATCGACGACGAGGTCGATTGCCGCATACATGTCGAGGTTCATGTCCTCGGCACGGAGCAACAAGTTCGGCATCGGGATCGTCACTTCCACTTTTTGTTTCTCGTTATACACTTTCAAGTTGACGTAAGCCGTCTGTGCATCCGTAGGAGTTGTGAAATACCGAGTCAACTTCTCCAGCTTTTTCTCGACATAGTCTTTGATTGCTGGTGTGACCTCAATGTTTTCGCCGCGAATGTTATAAATCATCTGAACTCCTCCTTAAAATAACCGCTTGAACCAATGATTCGTCGAACGAGACGGAATCTCCTGCTTCATTTCTTAAAAAAGAAAGGGGAACCAGGTGGCTCATTCATATTATACCCCGAAAACGCTACGTTTGAAAACGTTATCATCAGAAAATAATGACAATTTTGTTCCGAATTCAACATTTCCTTGAACGAGCGAAAGGTATAGAAAGAAATTACCCATTCCACTCATTTTTAAACGCCTTTTTTTATTATGTAGACAAAATAAAAAGCCGACTCCCAAGGGAGCCGGCTTCGTGGTTTGAAATTATAATTTTACAACGTTAGCCGCTTGTGGGCCACGCTCGCCATCAACGATTTCAAACTCTACGTCTTGACCTTCGTCAAGTGATTTGTAGCCTTCAGATTGGATTGCTGAGAAGTGTACGAACACGTCTTTGCCGCCTTCAACTTCGATGAATCCAAAACCTTTTTCTGAGTTAAACCATTTTACTTTACCTACCATGTGTAAATCCATTCCTTTCACCATTGGAGAATACAGAGGGTTTTCCTCTACGGCTAATCTTACCACCTTCTTGTAAGCGTGACAAATACTTTCTCAATTATTTGTAAACGTTTCGTCATTTGGCTTTCATTGGAATTATATTTCCCTACTTTTCATATTGTGTTGTTGAATTTACATTTTTTGTGATATATCATTGAAGGGATGATTTAGGTTTGTGCCGTTTGTCTTTAGCCGATCCTGAAAATCTAATACGAGGAGGATGGTGCAGCGTATGCGCTCCTACTATTCTGAGGAAAAATATCGCATCACAAAGCGAACCGTGGCGATTCTCCCTTGCTTTGACATCATGAAGCAGTCACGGATCATTCTCGAGGATGGCACCGAGATTTCAACCCCGCTCCGGCCGTACCAGTTGTTGCAACTTTCTTGCCGCCAGTACAACAGCTCGATCGAGGAAAGAATCTTCATCGCCAAACGCGTCGCCGGCGTAAAAGGGAAAGTCCCTGTCGTGATTGAACCGACAAGCGGGCTCGTCTTCTTCCCGACGAAGTCTCCAAAGCGAGACGATTGTGAATGGTATGCCTGGTCCCATATTCGAGACATACTGAACATTGAGGGTGAGCCGAACGGCCTCGTCCTCACAACCGATGGACATCAAATCCAAACGAACGCAACACCATACGTCCTCCGGAACCAACTGAAAGCGACAGGCGAACTCGTCGCCCGGTTCCAACAATCGAACGCGAGCCCCGTGCTCGAGTCCTGACACGCCTTCCGTCGAAAAGACGGAAGGTTTTTTTCTATTGTTTTGCTTCATTTTTTTAAAAAGAGGTCGATATTATGGTCGAGGTGACAAACATGCAAATTCAAGCCCAATCGACCGCCGTCAGTTCGGTCTTACCAGGCATCCAGACGAACCGGACGTACAAGGCCGAGCTCGTCAAACAGACAGGACCCGACTCCGCGATCGTCAAGATCAACGGGGAAGAAGTCGAGGTCACATTTAAAGACGGGCTTCCGAAGACGAACCCGTTCCAAGTGACGCTCGCCGAACAGGACGGTGTCTTAATGGCGACCGTCGTTCCTCCAAAGGAAGAGACACTTGAATCCGCACCACCTGCGTCCGCGTCGTCAAAGCTTGACGCGAAGATCCAGACACTCCTCGCTTCCCTTCCGCCCGAAGTACGAAGCGCGGTCAGCCGTCTGCTACAATCCGGACGCTTGCCGATGAACGAAGACACGGTACGTCTTCTCGAGACGGCATTCAAAGGAGACATGCGAGACGTCATCCTACATTTGAAGACGCTCGATACGCAGGCCGTTCCCAGGGAGATGGCGCGGGAGATCGCTGTCCTCTCTTTGAATGAAGCGAGACAACAAATCACACCGCCGGCGCCGAACGCCCCGTACCCACAAAAAGAGCGGTATGTCGAACTCGTCAATCTGTCACGTCCCGTGAGTGAACGCGTCACGCCGACACCGGAGACGATCGACCGGGTCATCCGTGACCTCACACCATCGACACCATCATCACCGCGTCCGATTGAATCTGAATCGCGCCAAGCGATGCCGCTTCCTCCAATCAACGGGAAGCAAGTGATGGTGAAGGAAGTGACGTCGCATCTTGCGACCGTGACGAACACGTTCCGAAGCGAGCAGGCGACCGTGACGAAACAACTCGGACAAGTCGCCGCGTTGATCGAGACGAATCCGCATGCGGCACGCCCTGCCCTCGAGACCGTCTCGACCCGTCTGACGCAACTCGTCCAAAAGACGGACGCCTTGCTCCATACCGACGTGACGCAAGAGAAACAACTGGTCGCCATGACGGCCAAACTCGACGTTGCGTTGTCATTGCTCGCGACGAAACCACAAGAGAGTGCGACACTCATCAAAGAGGTCCGGGCGGCACTGAATGACTTCCGCTATGCGCCGAACCAGGCACGCATCGAATATATCCCGCACGGAGCGACACGCGCCGGTGAGATGCCGACCGTCGCGCCACTCAAGCTCGATTCGACACTATCCGGACGACACGTCCAGGAAGTGGCACAACGTGTGCAGGCACAGGCACAACTTGCTCAAACAACGTCTAATACGCCAACATCAGCTCTGTCGGTACGTGGAGATACGACAAACCCCGAGGCACAACGTCTCGCTTCGTTCTTCCAAGTGCAACAGACGCTCAACCGTCTCGACGGGGGGCAGCTCCATCAACTCTTATTCGCCTTACCGGCAAAAGTACAGGAAATTGACACGGGGATCCACGTCCATATCCAAAACCGGGAATCCGGTGACGTTGTCGACTGGGAGAACAGTGTCCTCTACATTCGTTTGGAGACCCCTCGCCTCGGAGAGATCGGTGTCAAGCTCGAGGCGAAAGACCGAAACCTCCGACTCACACTCGAACATGACGATGCGACGGTCGAACGTCTTGCCCGTCCCCTTCTCGAGAAAATCGAACAGACTCTCGAGACGATCGGATATAAGAGTGTGACGACCCAGTTCAAACCGCTCACGAAGGCGGAGCGCGTCATCGAAGAGCCTAAGACGGCACCGACGACCGGTTATGACTTTAGAATATAGGAGGTCCCGATGTACCAACGCATGGATTTGACGAAACGAAAGACGGCCGCGGTCGTCCGCTATGACGAAACGACAGACAAAGCGCCCGTCGTCGTCGCCCGCGGGACAGGCGCCGTCGCTGAAAAGATTTTACAGGAAGCACGTGCCCGGGGTGTTGCGGTCGAGAACGACCATTCCTTACTCGGACACTTGCTCGACCTTGACTTAGGGGATGCCATCCCGCCCCAACTGTATGACGTGATGGCAGAAGTGTTGTTGTTGATAGAGGAACTTGATTCGATCAAAGGAGAACAAAGATGAATTCAACCCAACTATATGAGATGAGGCCAGAAGAACTCACGCAAGCGATGCTTCATGCACTCGTTTATCACTATGAACGTGCCCAAGACTCGACGATTGCCGAACGAAACCGTCATCTTCGCCAAGCCCGAGAGCTGTTGGTCAAGCTTCACCAAGGACTTCATGACGGCGGCGGAATCATCGCGGCTCAACTCGATGAGATCTATCTCTACATGGCGAACGCCAGCGTCGAAGCGATCATCGACCAGGATAAGAAAAAAATCGCCGAACTACATACGCTCGCGAGCGACCTCGATCAAACGTGGAGCGAAGCGATGACGCGTGCCAAGACTCAATCTGTCCCGACTGGAGGAAACCGTTATGAAAATTACCAATAACGTACAAGCCTTAAAAGCCTACTCATCACTTTCCCTGAATCAGGCATCGATGAAGAAAACGATGGACCGTCTCTCGAGTGGGGTCCGCATCAATAAGGCGTCGGATGATGCAGCCGGTCTCGCCATCTCGGAGAAGATGCGGATGCGCCTCGACTCCCTCTCGATGGCAGAACGCAACACGCTCGACAGCATCTCGCTCACCCAGACGCTCGAAGGTGGGATGAATGAGACCCATTCCCTTCTCCAGCGCATGCGCGAACTGTCCGTCCAAGCGGCGAACGGGACACTCAGCGAGGACGACGCGAAAGCCGTCCAGGAAGAAATTAACGCATTGACTGCCGAAGTGACGCGAATCGCGGAGACGACCGAATTCAACTCGAAGAAGATTATGAACGGGGAATATATGCAAGGGAAGAGCACGTTATTCTTCCAAATCGGTGCCGGCAACAACGAAGCCGTCATCTTAAATGTACAAGATATGCGAGCGCATGCGCTTGACATCACGACGTTGACACCTGGTGGCGGGGAACTCCCTGCCGTCGATCACGACAATGATCAGGCGACAGCGTCTGAAACATACTACGCGCTAAGCGTATTGACACCGGCGGACGCAGGGGACGCCATCTCGAAATTCGATGCGGCCATCAACAAAGTGTCGCTCGAACGTTCAAAACTCGGGGCCATCCAAAACCGACTCGAGGCGAACGTCAGCGTCGTCGCCATCGGCTCAGAAAACTTGACGGCGTCTGAATCACGAATCCGTGATGCCGACATGGCCCGTGAAATGATGGACTTCGCCCGTCTAAACATCTTGAATCAGTCCGGCATGGCGATGATTGCCCAGTCGAACGCATTGCCGCAAGGCGTGTTACAATTATTGAACTAACCTAAAGAAAGGACGGTTGCCCCTATGGACATTCGTCGCATCATGGAGACGCAATCGCTCCTCGGCTCAAGTAAGGCAAAGCGCCCCGAAGTCGAACCTGGCGTCTCCTTCCAAAACGTGATCGGTCAAAAGCGAGAAGACCGAGAATATGAACGCTTCCAACGTCAAATCGCCGCGATTCATGAACAAGGAGAACTGCTCGCCGAGAGTCAGACCGTCGAGGCGCTCGCCGACTACAAACAAATGATTAAAGACTTTATGAAAGAGGCCGTTGACGCGGCACTCCGTCTCGAGGACAAACGTGGATTCAATCGCCGCGGCCGCGCGAAGATTTATAAGGTCGTCGAACAAGTCGACCAAAAACTCCTCGCGCTGACAGATCAGGTCATCTCGGGTGAGGCCTCTCGCCTCTCCTTACTCGACCAGGTCGGTGAGATTCGCGGACTGCTCGTCAACGTCTATGTGTGAGGTGTCGAGATGGCAGAGCATTTATTTTTGAAGAAAGTCAAATGTCCGTATTGTTTACAAGAAAGTAAGACGAACCGTGTCTTATCACGTCACATCCGTCCACTCGAAGTTGAGAAGGATGGCTACACAACGTATGACGGACCGAACCCGTATTTATACGAGCCGACCGTCTGTGACCATTGTCACCTCGTCTTTCATGACTCGTTCGACAAGGTGCGCAAACATAACCGGGAAGCACTTGAGACGAACTACTTCACTCAAGTGAATCCAGATGTGTTGAAAGGTGACCGCTCGTATGAGCACGTCATCCTCCTCTATAAGTTCGCCGTCATGACGGCCCAGTTGAGCGGACAAAAACCATCTGTCGTCGCCATGCTCGGGATGCGGATTGTGTGGATGTACCGGTTGATTGGGGATGTGGCGTCTGAGAAGGAATGGATGCAGCGGACGCTCGATAAATACAATGAGGTACAAGAAGCGTATACGGACCCGATTCGGACCGGATTACCTTACGACCAGCTCATGTTGCGCATTGCCGACTTGTCGGCCGCGCTCGACTACTACGAAGACGCACGTCGCTGGTATGGGATTCTCTTAAGCAGTAAGGAAGTATCGGAGCGGATCCGGAATCAGGCCCGCGATCATTGGGAAGAGTTTCGGTTGGAGCATGCGTAATCAGAAGTGTGGGACCTCGTGTCTCACACTTTTTGCATAAAAAAAATCGCGCTCATCCACTCACATTCAAACGCAATCGGCACAATTGATGAATAAGAGATTCACACAACATTGACTACCCAGTACCCTCATATCGACTATGCGGTGACGTCTTGCAGGATATATCACACGGAATCTCAATTGCTATAACATTAATTTAATTTTTAGTGGAATAGATATGGGGTATATTCAAAGCAGATACATACGAAAAGGAGGATCTTTTCATGTTTGAAACGCAATATCTCGATACCGTACGTGCGACGTTTAAAAGCCAGAAACAACTCGCTGAGCGTGCGCTCGTCCAAGTGAGTGTAGAGGACCTGCACAAGACACTTGCGCCGGACACACTCTCGCTCGCCTTGATCATCCAACACATGGCGAACAATATGAAGTCGCGCTGGACCGATTTCTTGACGACGGATGGCGAGAAACCGAACCGCAACCGCGACGCCGAGTTCGAGGACCAGCAACTGTCCCGTGAAGAACTCATGGAGGTTTGGGACGAGCGATGGCAGCTGTTGGATGACGTCTTAGCCGATTTGATACCGGATGACTTAGGGAAGAACGTGATGATTCGAGGGGAAGCCCATTCCGTGATTGACGCGATTGAACGTCAAGTGTCGCATTATGGGTATCATGTCGGGCAGATCGTCTATCTGTCGAAGCTATTTGCCGGAAGTGACTGGGATGTGTTGTCGATTCCGTTGCCGCATCAACGGAAATAACAATTCCTGTTGCCACACTTCAACGAGATATTATTTCAATGAAGCACTTTTTTGGACATCAAGACAATGGAATCAGTCAACTTTAATGGGGGTTACAAAATGGATATGACTTTAAAGCAATTGCCTGAGACTGAAATTGCATTTATCAGACGTACGGGTAGCTATTTTGAACCACAGGAGCATTGGGGGAAATTAATACATTGGGCGACGGAACACAACCTTTACCCTCCATCAAGTCAATTTATCGGTATTTCATTAGATAATCCGAACGATGTTGATCCTCATGAATGTAGACATGATGCGTGTGTCACAGTTCCTAAAAACTTTGATAAAACAGGACACGGGGAGATACAATTTAAAATGCTAGAAGGTGGTCAATACATCGTGCACCATTTCTACGATACTCCAGAAAAACTGAGTGAGACGTATAAATATATTTTTGAAGAATGGTTACCAGAACGCGAATATTCAGTGGACGAATCTAGAAATACCTTGGAGTTCAATTTGAACAATCCAGCTGAAGATCCCGACGGAAAATCTAAAGTCGATTTATATGTACCCATTAAGAATTAAGATTTTACAAAATGAAAAACTAAGATACAAGGAACTCTCAAAATATAAGAATCCCTTCGTATGTTCTCTATGCTAACTACTATTTTTATTGTGTAGTAATAATCAACCATGAGACTAGGCGTACCGATTTTATTCGGCACGCCTACTCTTATTTCGTCACGTTAATTGTATATTCGTAGCGGTCTTCTGCCACTTTGTCGAAGTTCTCGTTGAATGGTCCATCGATGACGACTTTCAAGTCCGTCAGCTCTTCTGGTTTTGCTTTCACGAAGAAGAGGACGTTCCCTTCTTTCTTCACCTTTCCTAAAAATTCTCCACCGACGTCATCTGAGAACCATAAGTCCGAAGACACCTGCTCCCCTGTGTTCGTCACCAGTGTCGCCTGGTTCGGATGGAAGCTCATCGTCTCGTCGACCGTGTTCTCAACAATCATGTTCATCGCGACGACCGTCACCTCTTCTTGTCCATCGAATGAGTCGCGATAAGCTTCTGCGACCGTGAGGCGTGATGTCTGTACTTTGTCGATGGCGAATTGAATCGGACCCATCGTCTCCGTGATGGTAAGTGCTTTGTTTTTCATATAAATCTTGTTTGTTCCAAGTTCACTCTCTTGAACGTCTTCGTTCTCAGTAGTCGATTCCTCAGGCGAATTCGCTTCCGCCTCTACCACTTCTTCCGTGTCCGTCGCTGTCGTCTTCAGTTCATCTGCTTCTCCGCATCCAACAAGTAGTGCGAGCGGTACCGCCACTAGTAAGCCAAATCGTTTCATGTTCATCTTCATCTCTCCCTTTCCAAAATCAAAGTGATGTGGTTAAGACGAATATAACGAATTGCCAGACGGTACCGTATTAAGAAAAAGTCCCAGGTAAAATAAAAGTCAAGGTCCGAAATTGAACCTTGACATGTATACTTATCCTCTTGATTTCAGTTCTTCTTCTTCGTATGGGTCAGGACGATCCTCAAACGGCGTATCGTCCTCGACGTACGCTTCGAGTTTCGGGTCCCGTTCCACGTATTCATCGTACGCTCCCTCTGGACCATAGACGAAATAACGGCGCTTCCGTGACGATACCGGTTTAGACTCTTTCTCACGCATCTCGTTTCCCTCCTCTTTCCAGAAAAGAAGCAACGGCTACATTGATGTTTACCCGATTATAGCGGAAAACAGACGTCATTTCACCCTTACTCCTCAGATGAAACTTTTCCCTTACATACGCGTATACATATACAACGAATTAATGGAAGGAAGATTCATATGCAATTATTGAAAAAAGGAATCATACGGAGTCTCATCTGGTCTCTGCCATTCGCGATTCTCGCCCTCTATCAAAGTTGGTCAGGTAACACAGACGCCGTACACGCAATGCTCGTCTACGCAGGGGTCGCTTTCTTTCTCGGGCTGACGAGTGTCATTTACGAGGTTCGACAGTGGTCGTTCAAAAAGCAAATTTTCATTCATTGGAGCGTCATGCACGTGACGATTCTGCCACTGCTCTGGTTCGGCGGAGCTACACCGGTCACATCACTTCAAGATGCCGTGCGTCTCTACTTAAACTTTACGGTAAGTGGTCTCATCTTGTTTACCGTTTCTTATTTCATCATACGCATGCGTCGACAAGTCAAAGCCTCTTAACACAAAAGCTCGAAGGCGCATGCCTTCGAGCTTTGTTATGTCTGTTGGTCGAATAGACCGGAAAAGTTAGAATCGACGTCTTCATATGGATCGACGTAGGACTTGACCGTCTTCCGTTCCATCCGGGCCGTCCCGAGCGTCATCCCGAGACGCTGGTGTTCGGCTTCAATGAGACGGGCAATCTTTTGACTGTCGTCGACAAGCTGCCGAAGGACTGTCTGATCGGCTTTCTCCAAATCAGGACCGTGCGCCGCGAGCAACTGTTCGCGGTCGTCCAAGAGCTCATGGATTTGTTCCATCCATGTGTCATACGTCGGCTCTTCCGGGACTTGTGCCAGCAACTCTTTCAGGCGTTGCGTCTTTAAGATGATTTCATCAATCGGCATCATGACTGTTTCGCGAGTTTCATCGCTTCCTTCCACGTGTCACGAAGTTCCGTTGTGAAGTCAAGCACCTCATCGAGAATCGTCGTGTCATTCTTGATGTTCGCATCGACGAGACGGCGCCACATGTAGTCATAGAGCGAGTCTAAATTCGCCGAGATGGCAATATCTTTATTGAGTGTCAGACGAAGCTCTTGGAAGATGGCTTGCGTCTTTTGGATATTGATGTTTCTCAGATCAGGATTCTCTTGATTGACGGCAAGTTTTGCAAGGCGCATGAACTTGAGTGCCCCATCATAAAGCATGAGTGTAAGTTCCTGCGAATTTGCGGTCGTGACCGCATTGTTTTGATAAGTTGCATATGGATTAGCTACCATTTACCTTCCTCCTCTTACATACCACCAGCCATAAACTGTTGGAGATACCCTGCCTGCGAGTTTGCCTGATTCATCGCTTTTTCCATAGCCGCAAAGCGACGGTAATAAGCGTTCTCTTTATCGATGAGTAAATCGTTGAGTCTTCTAATTCGTGTATCAATTTGGGTCATCTCCCGCCCCATCGAGTATGACGGAGCTCCTGCCCCATCTGCCCCAGCGACACGGGTAATTTTTGATCGTGAGGCACCTGCTGTATCACGAATTTGTGGAAGAAGTCCCGTCTCTTCATCCGTGAAGAGCTTGTATACTTGTTCCGGGTCTTTTTCGATGGCGGCTTTTAACTTTTCTTCATTCAGCTCGATCTTTCCACCGTTCGTGAAATCAGATCCGGTCGAAATGCCGATTTGGAACAAGCGAGACATGTCTACATCGTTCGTGCCTGATGTCGCGCTGGACCACTTACTTCGAAGCGTGTCCATCGTTCCACGAAGGATGGTGTCTCCTCGAAGCATCCCGCTCATCGCTTTCTCTTCCCACTTCTTGATTTCATCTTCAGACAACTCATCACGTTGTGCTTGCGTGAGCGGTGCGAATGATCGGAAGCGTTCTTCGCGTGTCTTCTTGTTCATGAGATCGATTGTCTCATTGTATTTATCGACAAATCCTTTGATGTTGTCAAAGATTTTTTGGGTGTCAGTGGCAGCACTTAATGTAACCGGAGCAGGGTTGTCAGCTGCTTTAAATTCAGACTTCAAAGTGATTGTCATGTTGTCGATTGTGACTGTATTTGTATTTCTCGTCAGTTCGATTCCATTCACTTTGAAAACTGCATCCTCGCCCTTGATACCATCAGCAACACTTGCTTGGAAGAACGATGCTGCTGCTCCAGTGAATGCAATAGTTGACTCACTGCCTGTGTTTCGTTGAGTGAGCGCCAATTTCCCAGATGCATCATCAAAAAATGTTGCAAAATTAGTATCTTTTGAGCTAAGTTGTGCTAACACTTCACTAAATTTCGCTTCAGCACCGAATAATACTTTAGCAGGTGTTCCACCATCTTTATTGACATATTCGATTTCATATCCTGATTCGAACTTTAACTCATCTCCGTCAGCAAGTGGTGTTGCAAAAGTCACTTTACCCGTTGCAGAATCATAGGAATAATTCGCAGGATCAACCTCAACATTGTTAATGAAGATTTTCCCACTAGCATTCAATTTTGATAAGAGGGTCACTTCAGTCGGAGTTCCTGTAATTGTTTGAGTTTTTGTGCTCGCATCGAAATTTAAATCTTTGACAGCAGTATCACGTGTGACCAAATTACTATTTTTATCTCTCAGCTCAACAATGTGACTAGCAGATGACGCTAAATTCTCTACACTTTGAACTTCTAGCGCTGCATTACCACTAGATGGACTTGCAACAACCGAGACGCGAGACTCATCGGATGAGCTCGACGTCTTTGCATAGAAATTTCGACTAAAGATCAAATCTACCGCACTGTTACGCAATGTCATAAGAGATCGGTTAACTTCTCGGTACGCATCGCGTTTCCATTCCGTTGTTTGTTTTTTCTGTTCAAGTTTATCGACAGGTGCACGTTCGGCCTGCATCAGTTGCTTAATAATCGTATCCGTATCGATTCCACTGGCGAGTCCGCCAAATCGGATTGGTGTCGTCATGAAAATCCTCCTTTATACCCGTTCGTCAAAGAGATGATTGAACTCCATGAACGCTGCAAAGAAATCGAGGGATTTTTTGCTTGGGATCTCGCGAATCACTTCATTGTTTGTATCCACGATTTGAATATAGTAGTCGTTCAATTTTTCATGCTTCATAAATTTTAAGCCTGTACGCTGTTGTTCGAGTATTTGATTCGCCTTCTCGACGGCCGCCTCTAGCTTGGTAACGTGTTGAGGCGTCGGAAGAATGACGATGCCTTCGTCGGCGAGTTTCGCTTGGTTCGCTTCGACGAACACGTTTTTCGTTTGTTCATACGGCAAGACGGAAGAAGGTAGGTGAAGCCGGACTTCTGAAATGGTCGGGTTCATATGGGTCTACTCCTCTTATAATTGTTCTCATGGTCTTTATCGGTTAAAAAGCATGATTTTTATAGTAGTTTAATCAATTCGTTATCATTTCCCAGCTTCAAGAAATTTCATGTGTGTTTGCAGCTCTTGAAATTACTTTTGTAAATGCTCTCTTCTTTCCGCATCACATGTAATTACTTCATATGCAATCGATCGCATCGTTTGTAACAAATCTTCTAATTCAGCTAATCGATTTTGTTCGAAAGATATAACTTCTAATTCTGTTAACAGTTTCTCTAATCAGAGATCATCCTCTCGTTCTACTTATCGACATGTCAATAAAAAAATTGGATGTGAGCCGATAAATTAATGACTCAGGTTATTTAAATAAATCGGGAATAACTTAAGAAAGGTAAAAAATTGATGAAGGAGAGACACATCATGGACTGGGAAGGACTATCCGAAGAACAAGTCGCTATTTTGGTTGCTAGTATTTTGGGGGACGGGGAAATTACAAAGTGTTATGCGTATGATAGAAGAATCAACAATAGTTACCGGGAACATTTTAGTTTAGGTCAATTGAGTTATCGAGAGTGGAAACAGCGAAAACTTCCAGACTTATTATACTTACGTGGAAATAATTTAGTATCACGATCTATCTCACTCATGACAAGACTTTTTCCGCTCTTTTACCCAAACAATATAAAGTACATCCCATTCGAATTGCTTAAAGATATTTATCATCCAGCATGCATACTGATACTTTTTTTAGACGACGGTTCACTCCTTCTCAGTAAACGATTTAACCATAAGAAGAAGGAAATTCAATTCACACCACATATCGCTCTCTATTTACAAGCCTTTTCGAAAGAACAATTAGAGCAGCTCGCTGAATGGATGAAAGACCAGTACAATATCAACGTCCGTACATCAGGTACACCGAGCGGTACGGGTTATTACTTAAAGACGACAAAAGTGACGGATACCTTTGATATTTTAAATTTACTTCAAGCTTACCAAGCTGAACTTCCGGACTTTATGTATAAGTTGTCATGGGAAAACCGTTTAGAAGCTGAAGTGAATCACTATAAACAAACACACCCTGACTATACGATTCGCGTCTCGATTCCTGCAAGACCTTATAGTCATGAAGACATCGCATCACTGATTGAATGGAAACAACAAGGTGTGACAGACAAAGAAATTGCCCAACGCTTAAATCGAACGTATTAGTCCGTCGTTTATAAGTGGCAAGATGTGAAAAACCGTGAAGCAAAAGCTCCACGGTTTCTAGTATAACTTTTAAATAATCAATTGCTATATTAACGGAGCAATTGGAGTACAGCCTGAGGCTGTTGATTTGCTTGCTGGGACCCATATTTTTCAATATGGCCTAGACTATATCTTCACCCTTTTACAATTTCAATATACTACTAATCATTATTGTAAAGTAGGGGCTGGGCACTTCCCTCGCCGTTTACGAGGTACGGATCTCATAACCATGGACGCTATGTCGGTAGGTCGTTCATCCTAGTCGTTGAACCTTCATCACAGTTTCCTGACAGATGCTTGGCTGCTGATTGTCCAATCCCTTCCTTTTTTCAAACGTTCACGCTCACCGTTTCCAGTCACGTTGTCGTAAGGAGGGCTCTAAGGAGTTCCAGCAATTCACCCAGTTATATTCTTATCCGTTACCAGATAAGACGCCCGTAAAATCTTACCGAAGAAGTTGAAGAACCGCTTGCGGTGCAGAATTTGCTTGAGCTAACATTGCTTGCGAAGCTTGGTTAAGGATGTTGTTCTTCGTGAAGTTCATCATTTCTTTCGCCATGTCGACGTCACGAATACGTGACTCAGAAGCTTGAAGGTTCTCAGCACCTGTTTGCAAGTTTTTAACTGTATGCTCTAAACGGTTTTGTGTAGCACCTAATTTAGCACGTTGTGTCGATACAGCTTCAATTGCAGTATCAATAGCTGCTAATTCTGTTTGAGCATTTGTTTTATCAGTTAAGTCTCCCACAGTACCCATCAAAGTTGCAGAATCCGCATTTGAAAAAGTGAATGAGATTTTTTGAGCTACGTTAGCTCCAACTTGGAAATCAACAGTAGTTGTAGTCCCATTCCAAAGTTTTTGTGTGTTGAACTCTGTCTCATCTGAGATACGATCGATTTCAAGAACGAGTGCTTGGTATTCTTCGTCGATAGCCGCACGATCTTCTGTCACGTTCGTGTCACTTGAAGACTGAACTGCTAATTCACGCATACGCTGAAGGATTGAATGTGTTTCATTTAATGCACCTTCAGCAGTTTGAAGCATTGAAATCCCGTCTTGAGCGTTACGTGTAGCTTGATCTAAACCGCGAATTTGTCCACGCATTTTTTCAGAGATTGCAAGACCAGCTGCATCATCACCAGCACGGTTGATACGAAGTCCTGAAGAAAGTTTCTCCATTGCTTTCCCAGCGTTACCAGTGTTAACAGACATGTTGCGGTGTGCGTTCATTGCGTTAAGGTTGTGGTTAATAATCATTGTAATTTCCCTCCATAGGTTTGAGTTTTTCTGCTCTTCCAAATCCATTTGTCCGAGCATACAAGGTTTAGGCCGGCCCCTCACCTTGCATTTTTTGGAACGTTTTTGCGTTTCCATACTCTATATCGGAGTTAGGATTCAATTGTTTAATACTATTTACAATTTTTCTTGATTTATTAACCATTCAATCACTCGAACTTGGCTCAGTCTATTCCCACCATCCTTCACCCGGCTGATTCTTTCTACTATACATCCAGCACCTTCATTGCGAACATAAATTCTACCTGGTAGTCCAATATTCAATCCCCATTCACACTCAAAATAGTTATGCTCTTTTGTTTTCACGACATTCCGTCGATACTTCGGTTTTCCCATCCGATAGGCAATCTCCATCTCAATCAACCCAACTTCAAGACTCATACGCTCACTCGGGTCTTTCAATTCTCTATAGTCTTTATAAAATGTTTTGGAAAGTTTGACGTATTGAAATACTTTATCGAATCCACGATCCATGCGTTGCTCTAGGTCCATCTGTTTTTTTAGCTCATTTGATGTTGTTTCTCGTTCGGAAAACAAGTTTGACATCTGTATATTTAAGTTGTTCAAGTCTATTTCTAATTTATCTTTCATGTCACATTCTTCTTGTAACCATACATGAAGTTCTTGTATTTCTTCTCGTTGCATCTCTTGTTCTTTTCTATGCTGCTCTAATTGAATGATATATGTATCGATTTTATCCTTATAATTATGTATCAACCCATACAACTGTTTTCGCTCACTAATCACTTTTTCGTATTCTACTCTAATCGTTTCAAGTTCTAGTAAATACTCGTTGGTCCGTTTTTTCTCTTTTTCGAGTAACATTTCATTATTTATATTCTTTTCATTTTCCTCTTTAATTTCACGATCAATGCTCTCTGTTTTTTCAGTCACCTCTAATAATTGACTTGTCAATGTGTGAATCAAATGTTCATAATGACGAACTGTACTTTCCGATGTCGCTTCTTCTAGTTTTCGCTTATATGTTTGGAGAAGTTTAGATGCTCTTTCATTTTCTCGTTGAATTCTGATTCGTTCGCTTTGAAGTTCTTTCATTAATTCTTTTGATTTGGTTAAACGATATTCCGTTTCTAGAATGACTTTCTCTGATTTCTTTAGCGTTTCTTCTAACGTTCTTACGTTCGAATCTTTCTCATCCAGGTTTTTTTGTTGGGCTTGGACATGCTTAAGCAACCTCCCGACCACTTCATTTTTTTCTGCCAACGCTTTTGAGAGTTTTTCTGTCTGAGAATGATTAACGCTTGATTCTTTTTCTATTAACTTTTTTTGTAAGGATTGAATGGTTTGTTGGTTCAGTTGTTCTTTTTTCTGCAGAGATTCTAACATTCGATTTTGCTTATCAATGGTTTGACTCTGTTCAATCCATTTATCTTTTAAAGCAGTTCCTTTTTCGTCAAAATGATCAATCCACTTATCAATGAATTGCGCTGTCTCTTTTGTGTATCGTTCAATTTTTTCTTTCCACATCTCATTAGAATAGAACATAATCGATTCCTCGCTTTACAAAGTGATTCGTATTCTTACATTGTATCTTAATTAAAAATTAATAATGGATTATTTGTAAAAATAAGGTTAATGATTATGAGTGAGGATGTGTACAAAAAAACGCCCCATCACTGGGACGTTTTCAACCTTATTACACTTCTACTTTCATCTGTTCCGTCTCATTCTGCAAACTCTCCGCAACACGAACGAGCTCTGACATCGCCCCGTTCACCTCACCAAGACTTGCCGCTTGCTGGCTAGCCGCTGATGTCACTTCATTCGCATAACGCGACGCTTCTTCGACCATGCCAACGATACCTGCCGAGTTTGTCACAACTGAATCGATTTGACCACGTGACTCATCAAGGAGTGAATCGACCGAATGGACATGACTGTATACTTCATTTGCGGAATTGTGAATCGATGCGAACGCACCACCTGCTTTTTCAACTAAACCGACACCTGTCTCCACTTCTGCTTTGACGTTCGCCATCGAAGACGATGTATCGCCAACGAGACGTTTCACGTCGACGATGAGATCCGTGATTTCTTGCGTCGAGTTCGCTGTTTGTTCCGCGAGCTTTTTCACTTCTGCCGCAACGACAGCGAATCCACGCCCATGCTCTCCGGCACGTGCCGCTTCAATCGATGCGTTCAAGGCAAGCAAGTTCGTCTGTGCCGAGATGTCACTGATGACATCCGTGATCCGTGAAATTTCGCCTGTCATTTCTGTCAACTGGCTGTTAAGTGTTGATGATTGCTCCACTTTCCCAGCAATCGCATGCATCGCATTGACCGAAGACGAGGCAAGACCCTTCCCGCTCTCTGCTTCCTGTTGCATCTCGCTCGCCGAATCAAGCGCCGATGACATCTCTTGGCGGATGCTTTCCATCGTCCGCGCGACCGCTCCGAGCAAGTCCATCGAGTTATATGTCGCACTGACATTATCTTCTAACATTTTGTTGAGAGAATCCATCGCAGAACGGATACTTTCTCCTGCAACGTTCCCTTCTTGAACTGAAGCTGCAATTTCCTGTGCCGAACCCGTCAATTGGTCAGCCGTGTAACGCATGTTCGCGCCTTGTTCCCGAAGGTGTTCGACCATGTTGTCCATCGACAAGAGCAAACGTCCCATCTCTGAACGATCCGTCGTCTTCTCGTCGGCGAAGTGCACCGTCAAATCACCATTCCCGACTTCGACAGCTTTTTCAGAAGCCATCTCGACCGCTTTCAGTGGACGACGGGCAATCAAGTAAATGACAATTCCGCCGAGTGATGAGATGAGTAATGCTACGACCGTACCGACGAGCATGACTTGACCTTGTTCCATCTCGAGTTCCGTCAAGAGTAATAGGGTGATGTAGCCGACTGCTCCGCCCGTGATAAAGGACGTGACCAAAATCCACGCGAGCAATTGCGTCGTAAAGTTTTTAAATACTTTCACTGTTTGTTCCTCCTCATTGTGTTCATCACTCCTTATATCGTCCGATTTCCAATGAATGTATAGCGTTTTCAGTTGAACGTTTGGTCAATGAAAAAACGTACCCCGTCAAGGAGTACGTTTCGTTAGAATGCTTCGTCGTCTCGATCGACATGCACCACACGTCGTGGTGTCGTCGCCGCATCAATCGCGAGCGTGATGGCAGCCGCCCAGTGTAGCATCATCCCGACAAACGGGATAAAGCCGAGGATTGATGCCACAATACCGACCGCCGCGCCGTAAGAGAATCGATTCAGTCGACTGAACGAAAGAATCAATACAATCACGTGGTACACGAACATGAAACCGAGGGGCGAATATCCCATCCCGATGATGAAGAGACCGCCGAGAAGCGGAATCCCGAGAAAGGCTTCAAACGCCGCGCCGAGCCATTTCAGATTTTTCACCATGTGGTTCACCTCATAATTCGATCATGTAAAACTCATAGCCACCATTCTCCGCAAAACCGGCGCGTTTGTAGATCTCGAGCGCCGCCTTGTTTTCCGTCTCGACATCGAGTTCGACTTTCGTTCGGCCCATGCGGAACAGTTGTTGAACCATCTGTTTCAACATTTTCGTGCCGAACCCTTTGCCTTGCTCGCCTGCTTTGACCCCGAACGCATGGATGCTTGCCGCGGCGTCCCCTGTAAGCAGGGCACGGATCACGCCGATCGGTTTGCCGTCGACTTCGCCGATGTACGTCACGCGGTCCGGTGTGTCGATTTGTTGATAGATGTTTTCCGTCACATCGACCGGGTCACCGAACGCCTCGCTGAGCGTCGCGATGATGAGCGGACGGTCGTCTGCTGTCGCCTCACGTAACGATACCTCGTCCGGTTTCAAGAAGAGCTCCGCTTTTTTCAAGACGAGATTGTATTCCGAGAACTGATACGCCGCCTGAAGATGCTCGAGCACTGCTTTCCCGGACGCTGAATCTCGGTCGATGACGAACGTAAACGCTTCGCAACCGTTCAACTTCGCATCTTGTTTCGCCGTCTCAAGAAGTGCCGTGAAGACACCTTGTTTCCGGTATTCAGGATGGACGAGGGCATTCACTTCATACTCCGTCGGAAGATACGGGAAAAGCATGAGATACCCGACGAGTGTCTCTCCGTCATATACCGCATAGTCGTTCTGTCCGACCGACTCATGCCCGACTTTCACGTCAATCTTGTCGTTCGCGTTGACCGCCTGTTCTAACGCCTTGACGTCATCTGCCTGTTTGACTTCTTCTACTGTCCAATTCATTCACATCACCTCATTTGTATTGTAGCACAAAGGAAAAAGCCCGCCGTAGCGAGCAGTCTCTTAGTCATTCCGTTCATTCTGAAAAAGTTGCGTCACTTCTCGCATCATCACCGAGATGACGATGACGATAGCCAAGGTGATCAAGCTCTCTTGTTTCGGTAAATCAAATACATACATCGCAACGATAAACAGAAGGGCTACAATCAATCCTTCCGAATAATCCCGTTTCCTCGTTCGCACACGACCACCCATTCCAAAAAGACTGCAAACGATCCAGCCGTCCACAGTCTTTCCATATTATAACGTCCGGAACTCTAACTCAGGGAGTGTCTCGATCAACTCGGCGATCTCGTCCGTATGCGCCTCCGCACCCGGGACCGCCTCTGTCGGTTCGACCCAGAAGAACGTCTTATCGTTCGTTCCGAGGTAGTTGCCGTAGCCGATTTCTGTCGCGAACGCCTCTTGTGTCAACTCACGGTCGATCAAGTCCAAGTGGAACAAGAGCTGGTCGTCCCCATCCTCGACGTTATAGTACAAATCAAACGTGCCGTAGCTCTTCGTGTCCCCGATGTCGACGACGTCTTGCGCCTTCTCGATATAGACGTCACCACGCTCAATCGCCTCGACGATTTTTGATGGCAAGATGATCTCATAACCGAGCTCACGGTCACGAATCGTCTGCGTCGTATCCTCTGTCCGCCCCCGGGACGAGACGACACCGACCGTCGCCACCAATGCACCTGTCACACCGAGCGCGAGCGCCCACTTCATCGATTTGTTCACAAGAACCACTCCTCACTTGTTGATGTCTTCACTTGATTATCCCACAAGTTGATGACTTTTCATTAAATATTCTGAAAAAATGTTTCCCCTTACATTGACGAGTGTCCGTCAATCCCATACGATGGTAGTAACGTACTATAGAAAAGAGGAACTGACATGTCTAACGAAACAACTTTGACGCGCGCTCAGCTCGACGCGCTCTTGAAAAACGTCTTCGCCCTTCAAATCCCAGTCATCGAGAAATTCATGACGGATTTGTTTAAACAATATGTCTCGACGGCATCTACGTTCAAACAGGACATGGACACGATGAAAGCGACGGACTGGCACAAGCATTTCTTCGGTCAAAAAGTGATGCCTCACCTCTTCATCGAGAACCTTGGCTTCGGTGCATCGTTCCGTCACCAAGGCCAAGAGAAGGTCGTCAGCATCCCCGAGAACATGACGGTCGTCAAGCCGGACTCGGACGCGCAAATCAAAGAGATTTTAGAGAATCTCGACCAGACGCTCGCCTCGATGGACGGCGTCAAAAACAAAGGACTCGTCAAGAAGTTCTACAAAGAGACGCTCGAACTCATCTGCCAACTCGGTAGCCGTACCGGTATGATGGATGATTTCTATGACAAAGTCAAAGGCAGTTTGACAACAAGTTGATGACAATCCCCTCGGCCATAAGAGCGAGGGGATTTTTTATGCTTCTTGTCGAACGACGGTCGGGAGCTCCATAAACTGACTCCGACTGTGGAAGACGACCCCAAGCATGACGAGCGCGATTCCGGACAAGGCGATCGGCGACGGCATGACGGCATGCAGGAAGACCAGTTCCCCGATGAGCGCGAACAGGACTTCGAGCGCTTGCGTCGCTTCGACGGATGCCAGTCTTCCCATGTCCTGTTTGACGAGATCGGTCGCCATGAAGAATAGCACGGTCGCGACAACCCCGGACAACAGGGCGACGAGGAACGTCTGCCCGAGCTGACTCGATGAGGGGCGTCCCGTCGTCAACCCGTACCCGAATAACAATAGCCAGACCGGGAGCGACCCGAGACACATTCCGAGGATTCGCTCGAACACGTCGAGGTCCGTATGTTGCATCATCTTCCGGTTCCCGAGCGGGTAGGCGAACGCGGCGATGATGACCGGCACGCCCCCGAGCCAAAGGAAGCTTGGTTCGAACGACTCGAAAAACTCCACTTGCATCAACACGACCCCAACGAGAATCAAGACGGAGAAGCGAAGTCCACGCCACGGGATGCGTTCCCGTGTCCCGTCTGCCTTCTTAAAGAGTGGGGACAACAGTGCCCCAGCGACAATGGTCACTTGCCACGTGCCCGCAATCAGCCATGGGGGTGCGACCTCAGCCGCGAGACAAATCGGGACGTAAAACAATCCGAAGCCGACCGTCCCCCAAACAATCCATGGACGAGGATTCTCCTTCAATGCCGAGAGGACTCGCTTGAGTCCACCACGAAACGCGACCACAACTAGCAGTAACGGAATCATCCATAAAAAGCGGAGCGAGGCACTATAGGCAAAGCTGCCACCTCCGACTTGCATCACTTCATTTAACACGAACGTGCTCGCAAAAAACAATGCGGCGAAGACACCAAGTATGAGTGGACGCATCTGTTCCCTCCTTTCCGAATCCTGTCATGTTCTCGACACCTTGCCATTTCTCCTGCAAAAAAACGGACAGCGCTTCGCCATCCGTTTCGTTATTCCCACTCGGTCATGTTCGAAGTTCGAGCGCGGCGATCCGCTCCATTCGCTCAAGGATCGGCTTCGCCTGATCGATACATGCCCTCACTTCAGCAAGTGACAACGACGCCGCATGCGCCTCTTCATTTCGCCATACTTCATAGACGAACACGGTATCCGCCTCATCGAGCGACACATGGACCCGATACGATTCACAGTCCGATGTCGCCTCCATCTCCCGCGCCGCTTCCGATAAAATCGCCACGAGTCTGTCGCGTTGCCCCGCTTTCGTGACAAGCTTTCCAATCAGTGCGTACATGCTCCATCCTCCCCTTTCTCTAGCATCGACTTCTTCCACTTTCCCTATGTGATTTCCTGCTTGGACGGATTCCCCTGGAAATTAAAAACGGACGACCCTTGGCCATCCGTTAATGAATATCGCGTTTTTGGAAATTCCCGCCTTTGACCTCTGTCACCTCATACACGACGACGAACGCTTTCGGGTCGACATCGTCGATGATGTCTTTGATTTTTCGTTCTTCGAGCCGGTTGATGACACACGTGATTTCATAATAGCTTTCCTTGGAATACGCCCCTTGGATTTGATTCAACGTGGCGCTCCGTCCGAGACGGTCCCGAATCGTCTCGACCATCTCATGCGGTTCACTCGTGATGATTTTGAACGTCTTCGCCCCGCTCAATCCCTCTTCGACGATATGAATCACTTTCGAGGCGATGAAGTAGGCGATGGCGGACAGGACGGCCCCTTGAAGACCGAACACCGTCGAGACGACGATAAAGACGAACGTATTCAAAAACAGGATCAAATCACTCGTCCCGAACGGCAGTTTCCGTGATAAGAGGACCGCCAACATATCGATGCCGTCAAGCGCGCCCCCGTTACGAAGGGAGATCCCCATCCCGAACCCGAGGATGATCCCACCGACCACGGTGATGAGGAGTGCGTCCCCCTCGATGATGGTCGGAACGTGGTGCATGATGACCGTACCGACAGACAAGGACGCAATCCCGGTAACCGAGAGGATGGCGAAACTCTTCCCGATCTGTTTATACCCGAGATAGACAAACGGAATATTCAATACCCCGATGAAAATACCGAGCGGTAGTCCTGTCAGCTGTGACCCGACGATACTGATCCCGGTGACGCCTCCGTCCGACACGTTATTCGGAATGAGGACGGACTCCAATCCATACGCCGCGATGAGTCCGCCGATGATGTTCATGACCATTTGGAACGCCATCAACCATGTTTTGTTTTCTCGCTTCATCCTATAGACCTCCATCCATTGTTCAACAACCTTGTTAGTTTAACATAAAATGATTTCGAAATAATTGTTCGGGAATCATCCATCGATTCTGAATATTCATGTCAGATTCTCTGTCGTAAACGATTGTCGGTTCGCATCATTTGGTATACTGAAGGAAATGGAAAGGGGGCACCATGTATGCAGCGTACACCCATGCCTTCCCCGACACCGGAGGAAGTGCAGCGCTTAAGGCGCGAACATAATCCGATCAAGGCGTCCGAACTGTTTGCGAAAGTGGTCCTCTTATTGCTCGGGTCTCTTGTCTTCGCGGTCGGCTTGGAAGCGTTCCTCGTACCGAATCAGATCATCGACGGTGGTATCGTCGGTGTGTCGATCATCGTATCGTACCTGACCGAAACGAAGCTCGCCATCTGGCTCGTCCTCTTCAATTTGCCGTTCATCTACTTCGGCTATCGGCAAATCGGGAAAACGTTCGCCGTCGTCACGTTGACGGCCATCTTACTCATGTCCGGCTTCACCATCGTCCTGCATGACATCAACCCGTTCACGGACGACCTCCTTTTGTCGACTGTATTCGGTGGTTTCTTACTCGGTGCCGGAATCGGGCTCGTCATCCGCGCCGGGGGTTCGCTCGACGGAACGGAGATCCTCGCCGTCGCCTTCACGAACCGGTTGCCGTTCTCCGTCGGGGAGATCGTCATGTTTTTCAACATCTTCATCCTCGGGACAGCCGGATTCGTCTTCAGTTGGGACCGTGCCATGTACTCCCTCCTCACCTATTTCATCGCCTTCAAGACGATCGATGTCGTCCTAGAAGGGATCGACCAATCGAAAGCAGCGTGGATCATCACGTCCGCACCAGACGATATCGGACAGGCCATCATGGACCGGCTCGGTCGTGGTGTGACGTATCTTCATGGAGAAGGCGCCTACACGGGTGACGGGAAGAAAGTCGTCTTCACGGTCATCAGTCGACTCGAAGAGACGAAACTGAAAGATATCCTCGATGACTATGACGAGAAAGCGTTCCTCGCCATCGGCAACATTCACGACGTCCGCGGCGGTCAGTTCAAGAAGAAAAACATTCACTAAACGTGAAATCCCCTATAACCGCTGGACCATCATCGCCAACGGTTATAGGGGATTTTTATGCAAACTTCACTTGGTCCCGTCCATTTCGTTTCGCTTCGTATAATGCCGCATCGGCCCGTTCAAAAACGACCATGCTCGGCTCATGCCCTGCAATCGCTGCACCGATTGAAATAGTCATCGGAATGATTTCACCTTGAAATTCGAATGGTGTTCGCTGTACCATCTGCACGATGTTTTCTGCCACCTTCGCCATGCCTTCACTACCTTCAATGACGAGCAAAAATTCTTCGCCACCGTATCGTCCGACAAATCCAGACGGCGGACAGCTTCGTTCCAACGTTTGTCCGATATGACGAAGTGCTGCGTCTCCTGCTAAGTGCCCATATGTATCGTTCAACTGTTTAAAATGATCGACGTCGATAACGAGTAACGTCCACGGTTTCCCGGACATTTCCAAATCGTTCATCTGTTCGAGCGTCCGATAACGATTCGGAAGTCCCGTCAACTCATCAATGGTCGCCCGGTGCGTATGTAGGAGAAACATCCATAGATGCGTCTCGAGCTTCTTTGCGGCCCAATAGCAGAGCCAGGCCCCAAAAGATAACATGAGAAAATAAGGAACAAATACATTTATAAAGACCGTCTCATTCACACTGCCGCTCACTTGAATCAAGACGAAGAGCGCACCTAACCCGATGTAGATGGCATACCCTCTCCCTCGACGAATCGGTAAGCGTGTCATGACAAGAGAAAATAAAAAGAAGACAAATAACAGTAGTAACGAGTCTACGAACGGAGCACTCATTCCGTGCAGCGTCGTGCGTCCGATGAAGATCAGACCGAGCGTGACGATAGCTCCGAACGGTCCAGCGAACGTTGCGGATAAGGCAATCGGGATGAGACGAAGGTCGATTCGTGCATCCCCTAATTCGATGGAGTTGATGGTTAAGAGAATTGCCGTCAATCCGTTAGAGACTCCAAACCAAAAGCGTACGAACAACGGGGAAGTCGGCTGAATCGGTAAAACCGTCCGCATCACATAGAATGTGAGTGACATGAATAAAAAGATCAGACTGATGTTGATAAAAAAACTATTAATACCTGTTTCCACCGATTCCCCTCCTTCCTTTCACGTTTCCATCCTATCCCAACCCATCGAGCGCTGTCATCCATCAATTACCGGATTCATGAAAAAAGTCGAAAGCTCACGCTTCCGACTGATTTTGAATCATCTGCTTCATCAAGTTAGCACTGTTTCGTGCCGACTCGTTTTCTTCCTGCATCTGAATGTACACCTCATGACGATGAATATCGATATGACGCGGGGCATCAATCCCAAGCTTCACTTGGTCGCCTTCGATGGCGAGTACCGTGAGCGTCACATCGTCGCCGATATGGATGGCCTCACCTTGTTTTCGTTTCAATACGAGCATCAGCGCACCTCCGCTTTCGTGCCACCGAGTGGATAACGAGCTGGATACGCATCGTCTAGGATGACTTGTTTCCCGCGACGTTCCTTCGTCTCGATGACGATCGGTGCTTTCAAGTTGAGCGTCGATGAATCAAAAGGTTCACGAAGCGTCACAATAGAATAGACCGATACGTGTTCGGCCTCCTCGATTCCAAGTTGGTCTTTCGCGCCATCCGACAATTCAAACGCATAGTCCGACTTATGCCAAAACGGATTCGTCACGACGAACGCGCATGCCTGTTCCTCAATCGACTGAAGCGACCAGAACGGCAAATCTTCCCCATACGGAATCAACACGAACGTCTTTGATTCCGGGAATCCCGGAATCTCACTGACGAAGGTGATCGTCTCCGCTTCGTTTATTTCAATCTTGCCAAAGTAGTCTGTTTCAATGAACATGGATTGTCCTCACTTTCAACGCGTTTCATCATACATCCCACCGACCGGCCATATCTCGAGTGACGCCTGTTGACGGAGCGAGATGTCCGTCGTCCATGGCGTGAACGAGATATCGGCTGGCGTGAGCGATACATCAATTTGGGGTGGCGTGATATTCCACTCGATTTTCACATCCGCTGGCGTATACGTCAACTTGACACGATCAATCGATTTCGGCATATAGCCCATCTCGACGATCGGATACGGGTCGTTCACCTTCTCCGCTGCCATCGAAGGGATCGGATTCCCGTTCTCGATCCGCATCATACGATCCCCGTCCCGGGCGATGTTCGCCATCGCCTCACGGGCCCCTTGTTCTCCCATCTGACCGAGGTATTTCCCGAGTTCAAGCACGCCTTTCAGGTTGCTCTCACTTCTCGCCACCGATGAGTCGACCTCAAGCTTCCCCGGTGTCGTCTGTTGCGTCATCTCGGCTTTACCTTGTTGAATCGACAGGTCGGCCCGCCCTTGACGCATCTCGAGCACGGGCCGATTGGATGTCATCTGGATTGCGGCAAACGTCTGCCGCATCTCAAGTCTCGCGAGATTCATGACCGATTACCGCAAGAAGTCGAGGAGCGTCGGCTGAATGATGCGGGCACCTGCAGATAGCGCCGCACGGTGGACGGTCTCATGTGACTTCAGTTCCATGATGACTTTCTCCACGTCGATGTCCTCGTTATCAGACATGATGGTCTTGGCGATAATCTCATGGTCTTGTAAACGGTTGTCGACGAGCTCCAAACGGTTCGCACGGGCACCGAGTTCGGAGCGCTCTGTGATCAAGCTTTGACCGAGTGTGTCGAGCGTGTCGAGTTCAGCTGAAAGGTCTGCCCCAGAAGTCGTTGGATCGTTCAAAAGTGTGCTCAATTTATGAAGACCTTCAAACAACTCTTTACCAAAAACCGTCTCTGGTTGCATATTCACTTGCACCGTAATCCCTTTTGACACTTCGAATTCGATTTTCCCGCTTGCTGTCGGTGCCGTTCCACTCTCGTAAATCGAATCGACAGATCCCGCCGGATTTGCCAAATACGCTTTTAACTGATCTACATTGATCAGGGGTTTATCAGTTTTCGTCCCGTTGTAAATATACTTCTCGCCCGCCTTCGAGTTGGCGAGAGAACCGATATGTTCAATCAACTGATCGACCTCACTCTTGATGATGGCGCGTTGCGATGATTCATACGTATCGTTCGCTGCTTGCGTCGTCAATTCACGAATCCGTTTTACGGCTTCCGTAACCTCATTCAACGTCGAGTCCGTCAAATCCATCCAGCTCGTCGCCTCGCTGACGTTTCGTCGGAATTGGTCGACTTCACGCACCTCAGTTCGGTAACGAATCCCTTGCATCGCGACGACTGGGTCCTCTGATGCTTTTTGAATCCGTTTTCCACTAATAAGTTGTTCCTGGACGCGAGCGAGTGTGTTGTAGCTACTTGATAAATGCTTCAAGTTCGTTTGTGTGAGCATTGTCTGTGTGACACGCATCAGTCATTACCTCCCTACGACACCCATGCCGTTAATGATTTTGTCTAACATTTCATCGACGGCCGTGATGTTACGTGCCGCCGCATTATAGGCGTGCTGATATTGAATCATCATCGTCATCTCTTCATCGAGCGAGACGGCACTGACCGACTGACGACGCTGGTCTGAACTGCTCAACAGGGCGAATGTACTCTTGGCGAGGTTCGCATTTTGGCTCGCCTCGACGGCCATGTTCCCGATGACGTTTTGATAGTACTTGCCGATCGATGTTGAGGTCGTAACAGAGCCAGAAAAGCTGAGCGCGCTTTCTTTCAATTGTGCAAGTTCGAGAGCGCCACTTCCGTCCCCAATGTTTCCATCATTTGACGCGGCAATCAAATCTAAGTTTTTCATGAAATCATCGTTTACGGTAATCGTCGAAGCACTCGTCACCCCTACGAAAAAGTCAGTCCGACCTGCGATCCCACCTGCATCTTTATTTGTACCGTGAGCTGTATTAAATGCTGAAGCAAAAACATTCGCCATTTCATCCAAATCCGCGAGCATTTTTGTGAATGAGCCATCGTGGGCTTCTGTGCCTGTGGACTTACCATACATATCGACAAGTGCTTTCCACTTCCCGTTCGGCAAATCATTAAATGTAAGCGTAGACGTTCCCCCAGCGGCATTCGTTAGCGTCATATCTTCAATCTTACCGATTCCGCTCGTTAAACCGTCTACAAGTTTCACTTCAGTGCCACCAATAGTAACGCGAATATCAATCCGTCCTTCCGCGACACGTTGTGAGTTCCCGCGTGTTTCCCCGTTCGTGTAATCGACCGGGACACGTTCGAACTCGATGTATTGTGACAACTCGTCCATGTAGCGGTCACGCTCATCATACAATTCGTTCGGTAAGACCCCAAGCGGTTCCGCATCGCCAATTTGACGGTTGACGTCACCAATTTTCGTCAACAAGTCGTTGATTTTTTTCGTGACGACGCCCGCTTCTGCTTTCAAATCCTCTTGTACTTTCGATAGCGAAGAAGACATGTAGTTGAACGTTTGTGTCAACGTCAACGCTCGCTGCCGAACCACACTTCGCGCACCCGTATCGTCCGGGTTGACCGACAAGTCCTGAAGCGAAGCCCAAAACAAGTCAAGCGATTTAGCGAGACCATTCTCAGACGGTTCGTTGATGATGTCTTCCATGCGACCGAACGCCGCTTCTTTCGTCGCATAGAAGGCGTTCTTCACGGACTCGTCACGATACTGTTGATCGATCATGAGATCACGAATCCGAGCGAGCGTCTCCCCGCGTACCCCGGTCCCGAATTGTCCGGCCTTCGTCCCGCCGAAGTTGACCGAGAGCTGTTCGGTCATTCCGAGTGTGAGTCGTTGCCGTGAATAGCCAGGGTTTGAGGCGTTCGCCACGTTATTCCCGGTCGCCTGAAGCGCCCATTGGTGTGTCGAGAGACTACGGCGTGCCGTCTCTAATCCCATAAATGTTGAACCCATTCCACTTCCTCCTTAAACGTCACGGCTGAACGAGCGTGTTTCGAACGCTTGTTGTCCGTATGTGAAATCATCTGCTTCCGGCATGAGCATATCCAGATGCCAAGTAATATAACGAAGGGATTGTTCGAGTAGCGTCGCGTTCAATTCGTTCTGTCGCTTCAACTCGAACAAGACCGGTCTCAATTCCTCTATCTCTTCATCGTCCAATTCATACGTCCCTTGAAGTCGTTCCGCTTCTTTTTGTGAAATTTGTCGAACGAGTTTCGCTTCTTCTTTGACGAGCGTGCTAAACGCCGCCATGTCATTTTGGATCAGAAGCTGTTCTTTTGCGTAAGCCAATTCGAGTAGCCGTTTATGTAATGTGAGCATGAGTCTCTCCTTTTTTCAAAAAAAGAGCCGACTAAAGAAAGGGGTGCCCCTTATTTAGTCAGCTTCCGTGCCGTGTTATTCAGTGCGAAGGCCTCAAACGGACCTCGCTTCCATTCATCCTTGTAGAAAGCGTTTAGCGATTTCGCGCGCGTCCCGTGAATACGTGCCCGCATCAATCTCTGCTTTCAAAGCGTCGATTTTTGCGAGACGGTCCGGATGTTTCACCGGTTCTTCAAACCGGGCGCGGGCTTCCGCCGAGATTGACAATTGGTCCGTTTGGCGTGATTGCGCGGGCTTCGGTTCGACTTGCGTTTTCTTTTCATAAGTGTTCGGTAAGTGTACCCACTTGGCTGAATCGATGCGCATGCGTCTTCCCCCTCTTCATGATGTTAATCCAAACGATAAGTGCGGATGCTTGATTGTTTCGTCAAGCTCTCCTGTAGACTGGACAGTTCCTTCTGCATATCTCTCTGGCAGTTCGAACAAATTTTTCCTTCATTCGTCGGTTGACCACAACGGACGCAGCTGATGGCAAGCGCCGGATTGTCCTTGATGATCAAGCGTCCTTCATGGATATATCGCGTGATATCAAGTTCAGAGACACCCGTCGCTTCGACGAGGGCTCCGATGGTCGTTTGTTTGTTGGCCGGTTCACGAATGAAGTCGCGGACTTTCAAGAAGTTTTTATAATCGACTTCGTTACATGATGGACAGTACGGTGAACGACCCTGTTTCATAAACAAGCGTCCACACATTTGGCAAGATGCTGCATCCATTGGTTTCACCTCTGCTCTTTATATCGGACGCGATTTCGATTTGTTTAGCGCCCGAAATAAGCAAATCGCAGAAACTTCTGATGCACCTGCCTGTCGCAACGAATAGGCCGCCTGATGAAGGGTCGTCCCCGTCGTATACACGTCGTCTACAAGAATGATTTTCCCACATTTCACTGAAGTTGGTACAGTGAAAGGATTCGTTCGGTGTCGTCTTCCTTCTTTCCCGAGTTCACGTTGACTTGAAACCTCCGTTTTTTCGAGAAACTGTCGCGTTGGACCGATACATCGCGCGAGCACCTCAGCCTGATTGAAGCGACGTGTCTGAAGTCGCTCCTTACTCAACGGGACCGGAACATACGTCACGCCAGATGAACGCGATGCCCGAAGCGCTGGTGCGACCGATGAGGCGATGACGACATCACCGCTGAATTTAAATCGATGTAGCCAGTCAATTCCTGCCTCATCATATGCGTACAGGCAACGGACGGTCAAGTCGAGACCGAGTGCGAGCCAGCGGATGCAGTCCGGACACGTCTCACCGGTCTCATTCGGTTGACCGCAGCGTGGGCAACCCGTCCCGAGCGGCGTCAGTTTCGACTCGCAAGCAGGACACACCCAGTCCCGTCGCCATAATGTGGCAGGAGTCCACGGGACGGTCATCGACTCATGACAAAGAAGACATCTCATCGCCGATTCGCCTCCTTGATCTTTCGGATGGCTACATCTTGACGGAACGTCCGCTCCTTGAAAAAGAAACAGACCTCTCCTGTCGGCGCATCCGGTTTTCGCCCCGCTCGACCCGCCATCTGAATGAGCCCTCGTGTCGAGAAGAGCCGATGTTCACTTTCCACCACGGCGACCTGCACGTCCCGAACCGTCATCCCCCGCTCCCAGATGGAGGTCGCAAGGACGACGCCGTTCGTCTCTTGGAGCCAGTGAAGGGCGTCGGTCCGTTCCTCGGTCTCGGCCGATACCGTCCGACAGGTTAGTCCCGCATCTTCTAATGTCTCGTGGTACCGCTCCAAATCAGGCTTCGTCGGTACGAACAAGAGACGTGGTTTCAAGGCGTGACGTCGACAGAAATCTACGATTCGTTCGTCGGACTGTTTGACAAGTGTCGGGACCGGCAAATCAAATCCGTGATAGCGCCGCGACAGATGAACCGTTGGAAACATCTGTTGCCAAACGGTCGGGGTTGCCGTGATGAACAAGAAGACACCTCTCCCGGCACGCCGAATCGTATTCCATAGCGCCACGTTAAAGGCAAACGGGAAGGCATCGGACTCATCGACGAGTACATAATCGAAGACGTCCCGAACATTCATGAGTAACGGCGCGGTCGCCACCGTGATCATCCCGACAGTGTCTTTCTCCCCACCCCCGTATCGCCTCGTGACAGGCACGGTGAATGCTCGTTCGAGCCGTTCAACCCATTCGATGGCGACGTCTTTCCGCGGGGACACGATCAGTACCCGCTTCCCTAAATTGACGACCCGCTCAATCACCGGGAACGTCATCTCCGTCTTTCCGGCGCCACATACCGCATGCACGAGCCCCGTCTTCCGTCCGTCCCACCACGTGAGCAGCTGATTTGCGACCCGTGTTTGGTCGGGAGCGAGCTCGAACGGCATCGTCAGTTCGGTCGTTTCAAGCGGTGTCGTGATGTCCCGCTCTTGTAGAAAATCACAGCGGCAGACACGTCCAAGATAAAGACAGTTCCGGCAGTAAGCACACGATCCGTGATGACAGGTGAACGTCCGGACGTCCGTGCTGAGACAGCGTTGGCAGATACCGAAGCGGATGGCCCGTTTCCCTGCCTGAGCGACAATGAGTTCTCCCATGACCTGACTCCTTTTTGTCATCACGCTACCAAAACGGCTATATAAATGCGATTCGACTTATCTAAAACAACATAGGTCGACTACACAAATAGGACCCGACGAAAGCGTCGGGTCCCACTTGTTATTTCTGTTTGTAGAACATGATCGCCTCGTACGGACGAAGGGATAACGTCGTCCCGTCGAGCTCAGGCACGTCATAGTTGTGGCTGACGACGTTCACCCGCTCAAACCCTTCCGGAATCGTGTACGTCGTTTCGGTTCCATAGAAGTTAGCGACGACGAGAAGTTCCTCGCGGTCGGTCTTCCGTGTATATGCCCAAACGTCCAACGAATCAGGTGTGAGAAGCGTGTAATCCCCATCCGTCAAGACGTCAAGTTCTTTTCGTAATGCAATCAAATGTTTGTAGTGGTAGAACACCGAGTTCGGGTCACGGAGCGCCGTCTCGACGTTCACGTCCTCATAGTTCGGTGCCACGTTGATCCACGGCGTGCCGCTCGTGAAGCCGGCATGCGTCGTCGCATCCCACTGCATCGGCGTCCGCGAGTTGTCGCGTGACTTCTGTTTGATGGCGGCCATCATGTCTTCGTGCGACACGCCCTCTTCCCGCTTCAACTTGTAGATGTTGAGCGTCTCGATATCCCGATATTCGTCGAGCGCGTCGAAGCCAGGATTCGTCATCCCGATTTCTTCCCCTTGATAGATATACGGTGTCCCTTGAAGGCCGTGGAGCACGGTCGCGAGCATCTTCGCGCTCTCGACGCGATGGTTCGTGTCGTTCCCGAAACGGCTGACGACGCGCGGTTGGTCGTGGTTGCACCAGAAGATGGCGTTCCATCCCTTCCCGTGCATCCCTTGTTGCCACGTCGACATGATGTCTTTCAATTGAATGAAATCGAACGGTGCAGCGACGAACTTCTCCCCGTTCGGGTAGTCGACTTTCAAGTGGTGGAAGCTGAACGTCATGCTGAGCTCGTTCTCGTCTGGGTTTGAATAGCGTACGCAGTGGTCGAGTGTCGTCGACGACATCTCCCCGACCGTGATGACGTCATGCCCGTCGAATACTTCCCGGTTCATCTCTTTTAAATATTCGTGGATGCGTGGACCGTCCGTATAGAACTTACGACCGTCCGACGTGTCTTCTGGGAAGTCCTGTTCTTTTGAAATGAGGTTGATGACGTCGAGACGGAATCCTTTGACTCCTTTTTTACGCCAGAATCGCATCATTTCGTAGACGTCCTCGCGCATCTGTTCATTCTCCCAGTTCAGGTCGGCCTGCGTCACATCGAACAAGTGGAGGTAGTATTGCCCGCTCTTCTCATCATATTCCCACGCATTTCCGCCGAATTTCGACTCCCAGTTCGTCGGTTCGTCACGCCAGATGTAATAGTCACGGTACCGCTCGTCTCCTGCCAATGATTTTTGGAACCATTCGTGCTCGGTCGACGAGTGGTTGACGACGATGTCCATCATGAGGCCGATGCCCCGCGCCTCTGCTTCACGGATCAATTCGTCGAGGTCCTCCATCGTCCCGTAAGACGGGTCGATGGCATAGTAATCACTCACGTCATAGCCGTTATCGTGTTGAGGTGACTGATAGACAGGCGTCATCCAAATGTATTCGATGCCGAGTTCTGCCAAGTAATCCAGCTTCGCCGTCACCCCTTTGATCGATCCGGTCGCGTTTCCTTCCGGACTGTAAAAGCTTTTCGGGTAAATTTGATAGACGACTGATTTGCGCCAATTTTTCTGTGTCATCAACGACATCTCCTTTTGTAAGAGTTTTCATTTCAATAAGAAAGAGGGAAGAACTGCCGTCCCTCCCTCCCGAGTCATTGCTTATGCGACTTTGTTTTCTTCAAGTTCGCCTTTCTTCATGTAGCGCTTCGACAAGATGAATGTGAGCGCGAACGGTACGATGATCGCGATGACCATGCCGACGATGAAGAGAAGGATCTTATCTGTGAAGATGGAGAGGAATCCAGGGAGTCCTCCGACACCGATGGCGATGGCTTGTACATCGTTCAACGTGATGAAGATGGCAGCGATCGCTGACCCAATCATAGCTGAATAGAACGGGAATTTATTTGGTAAGTTGACCCCGAACATGGCCGGCTCCGTGATTCCGAAGTAAGCCGAGATGGCTGAAGTCGATGCCATGCTCTTTTGTTTCGCGTTATGTTTGTAGACGAAGAACATCGCGAGTGCGGCCGAACCTTGGGCGATGTTTGAGAGTGCAATCATCGGCCAGATGAACGTACCGCCTGTATCCGCGATCAACTGAAGGTCGATGGCGATGAACAAGTGGTGCATCCCTGTGACGACGAGCGGTGCGTAGAACAATCCGAAGAGGAGTGCCCCGACGACTGGTACGGCTTCAAACGTGTTGACGAGTCCTGTCGCGATCACGTTCCCGATTCCGCGTGTGACCGGCCCAACGATTGCGAGTGCAAGGAATCCAGTGACGACGATTGTTGTGATCGGCACGACCAAGAGTTGGATGGCGTTCGGTACACGTTTTTTCAAGAACATCTCGATTTGGCTCAAGATATAGGCTGCGGCGAGGACCGGCAAGATTTGACCTTGATAGCCGACTTTCTCGATTTCGAAGAGTCCGAGGATATTGAATGTCGGTACTTCTCCTTCAAGTGCCGCCGTCCCGTAGCCCCATGCGTTCAAGAGGTCCGGGTGAACGAGCAAGAGACCCATGACGATCCCGAGTACTTCGCTCCCGCCGAAACGTTTCGTCGCCGACCAACCGACGAGTGCCGGTAAGAAGACGAATGACGTGTTCGCCATCATGTTAATGAGATCCCAAAGTCCTTGTAAGTTTGGATACGCCTCGATGAGTGTCTTTCCGTCGATGAAGAGACCTTCAGAAGCGAGTAAGTTGTTAATCCCCATGAGGAGACCGGCCACGATGATGGCTGGAATGATCGGCATAAAGACGTCAGAGAAGACTTTGACGAGTTTTTGAAGCGGATTCATTTTTTTGCCACCCGCGGATTTGACCTCGGCGACCGTTGCCGCCTCAAGTCCGGCGAGCTTGATGAACTCGGCATAGACGCGATCGACATCGCCGGCTCCGATAACGATTTGATACACGCCGGAGTTCTCGAACGCCCCTTTGACGAGATCGATTTCTTTCACACGTGCTTCGTTGACTTTTGATTGATCTTTAAGGGAGAGACGGAGACGCGTCACACAGTGTGCGGCCTTGTCCACGTTGTCTTTGCCTCCGATCGCTTCTAAGATCTCAGCGGCAATTTGACGATAATCTGCCTTCATGTTGAATGTCCTCCTTTGTTTGAAAACTATAAATGAAAACGGTTACTTATGAGTACAAACAAAGTATAACTTATCTATATAAGTTAAGTCAACAACTTATATATACAAGTTGAACGTGAAGGTTTTGTGTCCAACTTCATTGTTAAATTTTCCCTATGTCGACTTCAGTCAAACAAAAAACCTCTTCCTGAACGAAAGAGGTTTACCGACGGGCGACGTCACTGAACTGGAACTTATCCAATCGGTGACGTGACTCCGTGTATTCAAATTGTTGCCCTTCATATAAGAACGTATCGTTCGTGATGACGATGACATATTCATAGTCATGCAAGTCGAGTCGCTTCCGGTCGAGTTCCGTCACGTCCTCAGCTGCGATTTTCCGTTTGGCATAGCTGATCTGTAGGCCGAGCTCGCCTTCGATATATCCATAAATCGAACGAGCCGCAATCTCTTCTGTCAATCCAGGAACGAGGTCTTTGACGAAATAGTTGATATCTAAGATGACGTTCTCCCCGTCAAAGTTTCGAACCCGTTCGATGCGAAACACGCGCGTCCCTGCCGCCAAGTTCATCCGTTCGGCGAGCCAAGTCGGGGCTTCCATCTCTTCAAACGAAGCGACGTGGGTCTGAATGGAACGACCGAGCATGCTCGCGTACACTTCCGAGAAACTGACGATGCCGTTGAATTGAAACTCGATCTGGTCTCGTTTCAATACGAACACGCCTTTTCCGTGATGCTTCCGGACATACCCGTTTTCTTGTAACAGATCGAGCGCTTTCCGAACCGTCCCCCGGCTGGCCTCGAACTGATGCATCAACTCGGTCTCCGACGGAAGTTTTGAGTCAGCGGGTCTCGTGCCGTTTCGCATCTCTTCTGCCAGACGCTCAAAGATTTGGCGGTATTTCGCCATCACATTCCCTCCTCCATTGAAAAAGACGACCTTAAACGGTCGTCTCTCTTACCATTCGCGACGATACCAGGTGATACCGATTGCACCAGGTCCAAGATGTGTTCCGATGACCGGACCAAAATGGCTCCCCGAGATGTGTGCTTTCGGGAACTTCTGTTTCATCGAAGCGATTTCTTCCGCCTGACGCTCCGGACAGTTGGCGTGAATGATACCGATGCAGTAGCCTTCGCCATCCCCGGCAATCGATTCGTCCATCATCTCTTCGATTCGACGTACGGCTTTCTTGTACGTCCGGATCTTCTCGAACGGGACGATCAATTTGTCTTGGAAGTGAAGGACCGGCTTGATTTGTAAGAATGAACCGACGAGCGCTTGCGCTGCGCTCAATCGTCCACCGCGTTGCAGATGAGCGAGGTCATCGACGACGAAGTAGGCACGAATCGAATCACGGACCGTCTCCAGACGAGCGATGATTTCTTCCGGTGTCGCACCGGTGTCACGAAGGTGAAGTGCCTCTTCGACAAGAAATGCTTGCGGCATACACGAAATCTCTGAGTCAAACGCATGAACGGTCACATCGACCATATCATTTAACGCGACCATCGACTGGTACGTTCCGCTGATGCCGCTCGAGAGCGTGATCGCAATCACGTCGGTCACGTCATCCGGCAAGTTCTCAATCAATTCGACCGTTTCACCGATGACCGGTTGTGACGTCGTCGGCAGGTTGCCCGCCTCGATTCGCTCATAAAACGCCTCGGTCGATAAATCCACCGATTCACGGTACGACGCGCCATCGAAGATGACACTGAGTGGTGCGACATGGACGTCATGCCGCGCCAAAAAATCATCCGACAGATAGGCGGTACTGTCGGTTAAAATCGCAATGTTTCCCATACTATATCCTCACTTTACGTCGTTTCATTTTTCCAATTACGTTAGGATTCCATTCCATATTGTAACACAAAAACGAGGTAAAGCATCGGTGACGCTCAAATCTCGACCCAACCCCGGCGAATCGCATCGACGACGGCTTGCGTCCGGTCGTTCACGTCCATTTTACGAAGGACAGAAGAGACGTGGTTTTTGACTGTCTTCTCACTAATAAAGAGCATGTCACTGATGTCTCGGTTCGAGCGCCCGTCTGCGAGAAGGTGCAACACTTCGACCTCACGACGTGACAACAATTGATAGACCGGGTCGTCCGTACGACTTTCGACACCACGACCTGCTTGCTCCCCTTTGAATTGTAAGAGACGACGGTACTCTTTCAACACGTTCGTCGTCACTTTCGGATGAAGGTATGCCCCGTCCCGGGCGACGGCACGAACTGCCGAAATCAATTCTGTCGATGCCACTTCCTTCAATAAAAACCCTGACGCACCCGCTTCAAGCGCATGCGTAATATACGACTCATCATCATGAATCGAAAGGATAAGGACACGTGTCTCCGGTGACAAGAGTGACAGTTGTTTCGTCGCCTCGATCCCGTTCATGTCCGGCATGTTGATATCCATGATCAAAATCTCTGGTTTCTGCTCGCCAGCGATGCGAATCGCTTCGCGACCCGTCCGTCCTTCGGCGACAACCTTAAATTCATCTTCTAAATCAAAGATCCGCTTCAATCCCTCGCGGAACAGTTCGTGATCATCCACGATTGCAATGCGTGTCTGTGTCATTTCCATGTATGTCTTCCCCCTTGTTCTCTCACGAAATCGGAATCGACATCCGGACGACCGTCCCTTTGCCGACTTCCGAGTCAATGCTGATGCTTCCGTTCACCAACTCAATCCGTTCGCGCATTCCGACGATGCCAAACGACTCTTCGCCGATTGCACTCGGTTCAAACCCGACACCATAGTCGCGGACGTGAATATGAATCACATCGCTCGCCTGTTCGACATTGACGATAATCTCTGCCGTTTTGGCATGTTTGATCGCGTTTTGTACAGATTCTTGAACGAGACGGAACACGTTGATCTCGAGCTTCTCCGGCAAGCGGGCACGTGACCCACGGTAATTGAGACGTGTCTTGATGGCCGTGTACTCTTCCGTTTGGTGGAGGTAACGCTCGAGCGTCGGTAAAAAGCCTAAATCGTCAAGCGACATCGGGCGTAAATCATAAATCAAACGACGGACGTCGACGAGTGCCCCACGAATCAGTTTTTTCAATTCATGTAATTCGGCAAATGCTTCATCTTTTCCTCGTTTATCGAACGTCTTTTCAATCAAGTCGGCCCGAATCAAAATATGAGCAAGCGATTGCGCTGGGCCGTCATGCATCTCGCGGGCGAGATGACGTCGTTCGCGCTCGGCCGCTTCGAATACACCGATGGCCATCTCTTGCTTCTTCATCATGTCCGAATACTCTTGCTGCAGGTCGTCCCGTAAAAAGTTCAAGACGACGCTCACACGACCGATCAATTTTTCGGCACGCTCGATCGTGTCCTCTAAAATGAGCAGCCGACGCTCTAAGTCGTTCCGCCGTTGCTGAGCCGCCATCTCTTCTTTTTGGACGAGAAACCGTTCGAGTTGCATTTGATTCGCCCGTTCATAGGCGTCACGAATTTCTTGCTCACTATGTATATGAAACTTCTTACTCACTTGAACGAGCTTCGCCTTTGCAGCTTTCACGAGTCGGTCGAGTCGATCGGACTCCCCGATATAGAACTCGATTTTATCCGTCAATTCTTTTAACTCGTTTTGAATTGCTGAATATTCAGTTGCAGAACTTTCGGTTATACGGACGATCTCCTCTTTACTTTCCGTCACCGTTTCAATCATATTTGTTATGATATGTTCTAAAGCTGTCCGATCGGTAATATGATTCACGATGCCATCCCCTAATAGTTCGGTAGTTAATCCTCATCTATTCTTATATATCGTCCACTACTAGCAGGTTTACAGCGGACATGAGAGATTTTCTATTAATTCATTCGCTATGTGAAGCGTGTGTGCCTACTTAAATTCTAAAAAAAATATTTAAAAATAGAAAGGAGAATTTTCAGAAATGTCTATTGAGTCAAATTATACTATAAAACAAAGTGGAACATACGAGGTCCTTATCCAAAAGTCAAAATTTATTGCACATTTCAAACGTGTCGAGACCGAAGAAGAGGCACAGACGTTCATTCAAGCCATCAAAAAAGAGCATTGGAACGCAAACCATAACTGTTCTGCATATATCATCGGAGAGCGAGACGAGCATCAAAAGGCGAACGATGACGGCGAGCCGAGTGGTACGGCCGGCATGCCGATGCTCGAGGTGTTGCGCAAACGCCACTTGAAAGATACGGCCGTCGTCGTGACACGTTATTTTGGTGGAATCAAACTCGGAGGTGGCGGACTGATTCGAGCGTATGGCGGAACGGTCAGCGAAGGCCTCGATGCAGTTGGAATCGTTGAACGGTTACAGATGCAACAATTGACGCTCACTGTCGACTATACGTGGATCGGGAAGGTCGAAAATGAGTTGAGACAATCTGACTACTTGCTCGATGACATCACCTATGCTGACCTCGTCACGTTTCATGTATCGGTACCCGTGGAAAATACAGATAAGGCGCTCGCCTGGCTAACGGATTTAACGAACGGTCAAGGTAAGCTCCAAACAACCGATATCCGCATCATCGAACGTGATTTCAAACGCTGAAACGCCTATACTAAAAGAAACGACTGAAATGAGGAAAACAACATGGAAACACCCCCACGCAAGAAAAGATCACCTTGGAAAATCGTCCTCATCGTGTTGGGTGTCGTATTGCTAATCGGTGGTTCCGCTTTTGGGTATTTTGTCTTTAAAGCGAATGAAACTGCCGAGAGTACGAACAAGGAGCTCGAACGTGGCGACAAGTCAGAACGCCGTGAAGAGACCATCGATTTGACGAAAGATCACTTTTCCGTCCTTTTAGCAGGAGTCGATGGCGGCGCCTCGCTCGAAGAAGGACGGAGTGACTCACTGATGGTCGCGACATTCAACAAAGAATCGCGCCAAGTGACACTCGTCAGCATCCCCCGCGACTCGTATGTCGATATCATCCTCGACGACAACGACCCGTTCAAAGACAAGATCAACCACGCTTACGCCTATGGAGGCATCGATGCGACCATCTCGACCGTCGAGAATCTGCTCGACATCCCGATCGACTATTATGCGACCATCAACTTTGATGGAATCGAAGATTTAGTCGATGCGGTCGGCGGCGTCGAAGTCGATGTACTCATCCCCATCTCCGGAAAAGCGACGGGAAATGTCGAGCTTGAGCCTGGTGTTCAAGTCTTGAACGGAAAAGAAGCACTCGCTTACGCCCGCATGCGGAAACAAGACCCTGCCGGAGACATCGGTCGTGCCGGTCGACAGCAACAGGTCATCGAAGCCATCATCAACGAGGCGACGACAATCAATTCCTTCACCAAGTTGAACCGAATCATGAACGCGGTCGGTGAAAACATTCGGACGAATATGTCCCTATCGGAAGCTTCACAGCTTCAACCGTACGCAAAATCCTTGAAGTCGTTCAATCGCGAAACGCTCGAAGGAAACGACTTGACGTTAAACGGTGTCTATTATTACGAACTTGACCCGGCTGACCTTCGTGACGCACAGGCGCTCCTTCAAACCGAACTCGGTATACCCGTCACAGCAGACGAACCGACAACGGATGAAACGGACGACTCGATGACCGAGACGACGACATACTAAAAATAACCGTTATCGCTCTGCGATAACGGTTATTTTATGTGCGAGGTCGACCGAACAGTCTGCGGGATGTGCGGATGATCGGTTTATAATTCGGATGAATCAGTTCGGTCGACTCCACAATCAATTCGATGACGAGAAGGACCACGATGAATGTGATGACGGCACCGAGCATGGTCGTCTTCGCAAACAGAATCGATGAAATACCGAAGAACAAGGTCATGCCATACATGAGCAGGACGGCTTGCCTTGTCGTGAATCCCATGTCAATCAACTGATGGTGCATATGTGATTTGTCCGGTGACATCGGCGGTCGACCTTGGACGAGTCGACGGACGATCGCAAAAATCGTATCCGAGATCGGTAGACCGAGCAAGAGGACCGGGACGACAAGCGAGAACAACGTCACGTTCTTGAACCCGATGAGCGAGAAGACGGCGAGCATATATCCGAGGAAGAGTGCCCCCGTGTCCCCCATGAAGATTTTCGCCGGATAGAAATTATGGACGAGAAATCCGAGTGTGCTCGCAAGAAGCAAGAGGGCCATCACCGTCAAATAGACGTTCCCTTGAATGATGGCTAAGACGGCAATCGTGCCGAGCGCGATGCTCGATACGCCGGCGGCGAGACCGTCGAGACCGTCAATCAAGTTGATGGCATTCGTGATCCCGATGAGCCAAAGGACGGTGATCGGGATGCTCCATGACCCGAGATAGAGTTGTTGATCGAACGGAAGGTTGATCAGTTCGATCCGCATCCCAGAGTTTAACACGATAACGGTCGCAATCATCTGGCCCATCAGCTTGACGCGGGCCGACAACTGGAACCGGTCATCGATCAGTCCGGTAAGGAGAATGACGACAGCCCCGATCAAGATGGCGTCGTTATAGCGACTCGTCGGAAGCAGCAAGGCATAACCGATAAAGAATGCGATGAAAATCGCGAGACCCCCGATTCGTGGCATCGTCCGTAAATGTACTTTTCGTGCGTTCGGATGATCGACCGCACCGATGAAAAATGCGAATCGACGAACGAGCGGTGTAATCAAGATGGCCATCACAAAACTGACCAACATGGCAATCCATAACATGGGCCGACAGTTCCTCTCTCAAAAAAATAGACTCTGGCGAATTATATCATATTTTGAATCAAGGAGTGGATATCAGTCCGATTACAAGAAAAGCCGACGAGGCGTTCCTCATCGGCTCTACATTATGAAAGTGTCGCGGCTACTTCTTCTGTCGGTTCGTATGTATAGAGACCGCGACCGATTTTTTTGATTTCTGGATTGACCCCTTCAATCTTCACCATCAATTGGTAAATGTTGCTGATGTGATGACGGTAACGAAGTTCAAGCTCCATTTGAATATCACGCACGCTCATCGTCTGGCGTTCTTTCAAAAGATCGGTCACTTGATGAACGTATACTTCGAGCGGATAGCGTTGGTTCACACGACGTGGGCGTAGGCGTTTTGACGCATCGCTCACCGGATCTTTCTCTTCTTTATCTCGACTCAATTCCGCAATCAAATATTCCGCACGACGTTGCAATTGACGATACGATTCTTCAATTTCCATCAATTCTCGATAAATATGGTCATTGACATTCGTAGATTCCATACACAAATCCCCTTCTACATCCAATTATGATTTGGAATTCCCTAATTTAAATCAGCAATTCCTAATAATCCCTCTATATCTTCTATAAAAGTGTAACGGATTTGTAATGTGTTTGTCATCAGTTTTTGGGCAAAATTGTCTATTTAGGACTTTTGACTTAAAAAAGACGGCGACTGTTCGGGGCAGTCGCCGTCTCACGGAAGATGATTGTAGTCATTTACACGTGAACACGTTCGAGGATGCGTTCAAGTGAAAGTTCGTCAGTTGAAGCGACGATGAGGTCAGCGTGACCAAGCATCGATTCTTCACCGACGGCGACAGCAAACATATTTGCCGCTTTGATTGCAGTTACGCCGGCAGCCGCATCTTCAACACCGATGGCGAGTTCGGGTTTCACGCCAAGGGCAGAAGCGGCCTTCAAAAACACTTCGGGGTGTGGTTTTGACTGGGCGACAGTTGCTGCATCGACAATATGATCGAAATAATGACGGACACCAAGTGCGTCAACGACCGCGAATGCGTTCTTTGAAGCAGAAGCCATTCCGATTTTGAGTCCCGCCTCTTTGATTTCATCGAGGAATGAAACGATACCAGGAAGAAGATCGTCGGATGAGATATGTTGAATGAGTTCAACGTAGTGCTCGTTTTTCTTTTGTGCGAGTTCTTCTTTCTCTTCCGGAGTGAAGTCGTTCTGTTTACCGCCGAGCGTAAGGATCCGCTCAAGCGACTCAGTCCGACTCACGCCCTTGAGCGTTTCGTTGAATTCGCGGTCAAATGGAATTCCGAGCTCTTCACCGAGCTGCTTCCAAGCGAGGTAATGGTACTCTGCCGTGTCAGTGATGACACCGTCCAAATCGAAAATCACTGCTTCAATCGTTGACATACATGCTTTCCGCCTTTCCTTCAAATGCTTGTGTCGTCAGACTACATTTAGGGAACTTGACAAGTACCCGTCGCACGTTTGGTCAATGATGCAAACGGTTGCACTTGTTCGATTTCTATTATAAATGAAAACGTTATCTTGATGCAACCGATTTCGCAAAAATCAAAAAAAGAGAAGAGCCTGCGCTCTCCCCTTCTGATTACAATTGAATGCCGACCACTTTCACATTCACTGAACGTGGCGTCATCGCAAGCATCGTGTCCATATCTTGCGTGATGCGCTCTTGTACGGCTGTCACTGTCTTGATGATCGACTGTCCGTATGCGATATAGAGCGATAGGTTGATGGTGATGCCTTCTTCTGACTCATCGACTTTTACATGTTTCATGAGCGCCCGTTCTGATAATTTCGTATCTTCTTGCGTGAACGAGACGTGTTTCGTTTCTTTGACCGCGACTGCGGCAATCATTTCCACGACGTGACGTGAGACGTTCACGTCGCCTTCTGTGCTGTGCATTCCATTTTCGTATGGCATAGGGTCACTTCCTTAACTCTAATTTCGTGTCTTCTCTATAAAGTGTAGCGGAAATGGAGCGTTTAGAAAAGACTTTACCCTTTCACGCCCTTCGTATTCTGTATGCGTTTCACATCGATTTCGACGAGCGGACGCAAGAGACGGACCATCGGTGGACTGATAATCACGAGGACCATCACGAAAGCGACTCCGAACAGTACGAGCAGTTGCATCCAGGATGTCGGCATGAATCCTGCCGGTATGAACGCTTTCCATGCGACGACAAAGAAGACGTGGACGAGGTAGACGTAAAGACTATACCGCCCGGCACGCGAGAAAATCGGGAGCTTACGTCCCGGAATAATCATGGCGAAGCTGATCGACATGAGCAGTGAAATCGTGTAGACGATCAAGAAGGCAAACGGACCTCCCCACATCGCCTCAGGAACAGCCGTATCATAAGCGAAGCGGAACTTGAACAAATTACCGATATGATAGAACGTATCGTCTTGTTGGACGCGCATGGAAATCAATAATCCGATCGTCAGCGTCACAAAAACGATGGCCCCACCAATCCGGTAGCGGTTGCGATGCTCGGCTCGTTTCGGTAGCTCAAAGAAATTCAGTGTGTTGCGCTCAGACATCCAGTTCCCGATCAAGAAGAACGGATAGAACATGATGACTTTGCGTAATGCGAAATATCCCGTCGCCTCGGCCTGGAATCCAAATAATAGGGCAAATAATAGTGCGTATAAGACATACCCTTTCAGTTGTGTCACATACGGTGTGATGATGTACCAGAAGATGATCGCCATCAGATACCAGAGTGCCCAGTATGGTTTCAGTAGGTTCAGTCCTGGATTTTCAAGCGAGAAAATCGGGATTCCTTCCGTAAAGGCGAACCAGGACCCGAGGATGACTTGCCAAATGACATAAACGACGAAGAGCTGAATCACACGCAAATAACGGTTCTCTCGATAGAAGTAACCGCTCAACATGATGAATAACGGCATATGGAAGGTGTATAGGAACAAATACACCCACTTTGGTAGAATGTCATCGTACGCACCGCGAACATCGGTCAACAAGTGTCCGAAGACGACGAGTAGGACGAGCACTCCTTTAATATTGTCATACCAATAATTTCTCATAACATTCCCTCTAGTTCTCTATGATGTTTGCAATGAAGTTGACCTATATGTTTTCACGTTCTCTCTACGCACGAAGTACATGGAAGGTCATATGAAAAAATCCCTCACCTATCATAATCGATTCCCTCGTTATGTGAAATTACGTTTCAACAAAATTTTCATGTCTTCACTGTCATCATTCCCATAATTCGAGGGATGCAAGCCGAAACGTCAAAAAATCCTCACGATTCAGCATGTTGTGTGCGTATTCAAATAGACGGGATTGGGTACAGTATAGTATAGTGGTGTTACTAAATATTCAGAATATTCTAATAAAGGAGGTGGAGAGAATGGCTTCGATCATTCGAAATCGACATCATATGGTTCATGATCCGAAACGTTCATTCTCTAACTTCGGATTCTGGTGGTTCGTCAGCGTCTCTTTCGTCGGATTGCTCCTCTTCACTTTCGAGTCCGTCCGCAACGGGTTCTCTGCCATTCATCCTGTACTAGCGAGCATGGCTTTCTTCGGACTCACATTCGTTCTCGGGGTCGGTGCCAAATTGGTTCGTGATGTCTGGTGGCTCAACTATTTGCTCGAGCGTACCCAAAATCGCTACCTATATATCGGTGGCGACACACTGCAAAGTTGGCAGTATACGCTCGACTCGATTTGGTTGCTCACCCGCACCTCACAAAAAAAGCTCGGCCGATTGTATATCCAAATCGACCGAACTGTCAGTGCTGAGGAGGCGAAACGGTTATTCGCCGCCTATTTGATTGATCGAGGTGTCCTCGTCGTCTACTCTCGTTCGAACAAACCGAAAAAAATGGCTTGAACAAATCAGTCGAGGTATGCGGCGATCCATGTCCGTGCTGCCTCGACTTCTTCCATACGAAGTTCATGGCCGCCCGAGTGATAGAAGAGCTCAACATCCGCTCCCGCGTTTCGGAGTGTCGATGTCAGCTCTTCTGTTTCTGTTTTCGGGCAAATCGGGTCACGCTCCCCTGCCGAGATGAACACGTTCGTCCCCACTAAGTCAGGAAGTGTCAACGAGCGGTCCGGGACCATCGGATGGAAGAGGAGTGAAGCGTTGAACGCCGGGTGACGGTATAGTGCCGAACCGATCAAGTTCGCCCCGTTCGAATAGCCGAGTGGAATCATCTTGTCCCGGTCGATGCCATACTCCGTGGCAGCCTCATCCAAAAACTGAAGGAAGCGCTCGGTCTGTTTCTTTAAGTCTTCGAGGTCGAGCACCCCTTCCGCGTGACGACGGAAAAATCGGGACATGCCGTTTTCAATGACGTCCCCTCGAAGTGTCAGGATATTTGCCTCCGTTGACAGTTCTTTCGCAAGTGGGATCAAGTCCTGTTCTGTCCCTCCTGTGCCGTGTAATAAAACAAGTGTCTTCTCTGTCGTTCCTTTTATGAATTGATGAATCATATCCGTTCTCCTTTCGGGATTGTGATGGCTGGCAAGGTGCGGACGATTTTGTCGCGGTCCGCTTCTAACCATGATGGTAAACGTAACGTCTCACCGAGTGTATCAACGGATTCGTCCACGGTGAATCCTGGTACGTCCGTCGCAAGTTCATGTAAAATACGGCCGGCATCATGGAAGTAGACGGAGCGGAAGTAGTTTCGCTCTTTCACTTCGGTCGGACGTAGCCCGAGGTCAAAGATGGCGTCTTGCCAAGTCGTGTAATGTTCACCATCTGCGACTCGCCAAGCGATGTGATGAACCGTTCCTGTGCCCGGAACCCCGTTCGGTAAAATCGTTTTCTTCACATCGATGACGTTCCCATAGTCGGCTGAACCTTTCAACCGAATCCATTCTTCATCCTCTGACACCCGTTCCAATCCGAACAGCTCCGTCAACAGACGAACGGTCTCATCCGGCGCTTTTGAAAGAAGCGTCGCACCGGCGAATCCGACGATCGCCTCATCTTTGGTAATACCCGGGACGACCCAGCTCGTCTGTTTGGTGCTCGGTCGCGCAACGAGCTCGACGACGAGTCCGTCCGGGTCCTCGAACAAGAGCGATGCCTCACCGAACCGTTCCGTGGCGACGGTCGCGATGCCATGCTGTTGTAGTCTTTCTTCCCAGAACGGCAAACTTCCTGCCGGCACGAGATAAGCAGTCACACCGACTTGCCCGCTCCCGACCTGCCCTTTCCCTAACCCCGGGATCGGGAAGAATGTGATCACCGTCCCCGGTGTCCCGACCTCGTCCCCAAAATAAAGATGGTACGTTCCCGGATCATCAAAGTTGACGGTCTGCTTCACGAAGCGAAGACCGAGTACTTGCCCATAAAAATCAAGCGTGCGCTGTGGGTCTTGCACCATCGATGAGATGTGATGGATCCCCGTAGACTGTGTGTTCATTGTCATCCTCCTTTTATTATCTTGATTTCAAGATAAATCATTGACCAGAAAAAGTGAAACATTTTGCTCACCGTGACGTACGATAAGGGTAGAGACTTATAAAGGAGGTAGATGAATATGGCATTACATATCGAACGCGTCACGAAAGAATTCGGTAATTTCACAGCCGTCGACGACCTCACATTCCGTGTCCCCCAAGGGGAAATGTTCGGTTTACTCGGTGCAAATGGTGCCGGAAAGACAACGACGTTTCGGATGATCCTCGACATCTTGAAACCGACCGATGGAAGCATCACGTGGAACGGGAAGGCGGTCGACCACCGGATTGTTGGCTACTTGCCTGAAGAACGTGGCCTTTATCCGAAGTCACAGGTGCGTGACCAGCTCGTTTTCCTAGCTAGTCTGAAAGGTATGCGTACAAGCGACGCCAAACGTGCGGTCAAGTCTTGGCTCGAACGCCTCGAAATCCCTCAATATGAGACGATGCGCGTCGAACAACTATCGAAAGGGAATCAACAGAAGGTTCAGCTCGTCGCCGCCCTGCTTCATAACCCGGAACTCGTCATCTTAGACGAACCGTTCAGCGGGCTCGACCCGGTCAACGTCGAAATCTTAAAACGTGAAGTCCTCGCATTGCGTGATGAGGGGACGACGATTCTCTTCTCGAGCCACCGGATGGAACACGTCGAAGAATTGTGTCAACACGTCGGCATCTTAAAAGGTGGACGTGCCGTCGTGAGCGGTGACGTGCCGTCAATCAAGTCTCGTTACGCCGAGCCGGCCCTCTTCATTGAAACCGACCAAATCGGTGTCCTCGATTCGCTCCCGGTTGTCGATACGATTGAACCTTATAAATCCGGTCATCTGGTGCATCTTCAATCCTTTGAAGATAGCGATGCCGTCCTATCGGCACTCGTCCGTCATCAAGCGGTCGTGAAGACGTTCATGCGTCAACCCGTGTCACTAAATGACATCTTCATCAAGGAGGTCGGACAGCATGTTTCATAACTTTGGCCCACTTTATGCGTTCACTCTCAAATCGAGGATACGTTCAAAGGCATTCGTCATCTCGACGGCACTAACCATCCTGTTCATCTTTGGTTTCACGAACATCGATCGCATCCTGTCCGTATTCGAAGACTCTGAACAGGCGAGCGCGATCATCGTATCCGAGAACACAGAACTCGTCGATACGATGCAATCCCTCGGCTATGAAGATGTCGCAACGGGTGACCTCACGGAAGACGAGGCACGTGCCGGGATTAACGACGGCGAGTATGGAGTTGTCGCCTTTGTCGACGGGTATGATGCGCGCGTCATATCGGAACGTCCGGAACAGGAGTTCACGGCGATTTTACAAACGTCGTTGCAACAGTTGCGAAATGCTGAATTGATTGAAACATCGAACATTGACCCGACCGTCATCGCCTCATTGAACGAACCGATTCAGCTCGACGAGTCGTATCTCGGGCGTGGAGGTGAGAATTCAGACGAGTTATCGTCTGTTTCAGCACTCGTCTATGCGATGCTCATGCTGCTATATATCTCCATCATCACGTACGGTCAGATGATTGCCACAGAAGTGACGACCGAGAAGTCATCGCGTGTCATGGAGCTCATCATCTCGACGACCCACCCGATCACGCATATGGTCGCCAAAATTTCAGCGATCGGGACGCTCGCCATCTTCCAAATCGCCATTTTCCTCGGTTTCGGATATGTCAGTGCGAGTGGAAGTGAGTTGGCCACAACGGTCATCGAGAATGCAGGGAATACTCGAGCGGTCATCTATTTGCTCATTTTCTTCCTGCTCGGTTACTTGTTATACGCTTCTCTCTTTGCCGTCCTCGGTTCACTCGTCAGTCGAGTGGAAGAAGCGCAACAGATGACGATGCCGGTCGTCATGCTCCTCGTCGTCGCTTTCTTTGTCGCAATCTTCGGCTTGAACAATCCGGATGCGACCATCGTGACCATCCTCTCGTTCGTGCCGTTCTTCGCCCCGATGCTCATGTTCCTCCGCGTCATGCTCGTCGACGTGGCCGTATGGGAAGTCGCACTTTCGATCGGATTACTCGTCGGGACAATCAGTGTGACATTGTGGATCGGCTCGAAATTCTATCGAGGAGGCGTCTTATTCTATGGAACGAACGCCATTAAACAATGGCGACAAATATTACAAAATCGACAATAACGTTTACAGCAAATTCGTTTTCGTTTACTCTAAAGAATGTGCAAAATGAGGAGGAAAACGAACTATGCGATCACGATTACTCGCAGCCTTGATCTTTACGTTTATGTCGACGCTCACGACGTTCATCTGTTATACCGTCTTCTTAGACGCAGATGCGTTATGGCAAATTCTACTTGCCTATGCAGGTAGCACGTTTATCGGAACGCTCGCGTTTTGGTATCCAGTCAGCAGACGTCCACAAACATCCCGCTTCGGTGGCGCATGGATCGGCATCATGATTACTGCAACGACACTCATTGGCTTCACTGCCATCCGCTTCACATTCCGCGGAGACGCAGCCGCATTGCTCGACTGGCAAACGATGCTAGCGAGTCTTGCTTACACATTCGGTTATGTCGGATGGGTGCTCACAATCTTGAATATCGTGCTCGGCTTCTTACTCGCCGGCACGCGTCCAAAAGTACGCTACGAAGCGCGTCCGACGCGCTGATTGACATGACCGGGAGAATCTCCTGGTCATTTTTTTACGCAAAAAAACCGTAGAGTGCTCTACGGTCATTGCAATTTATATGATTTGTCCACGACACCATATTCTGCGTACTGGAATGAGTTGTCCGCGAACTGGTCTGGAACGAGCCGCTCCACATAGCGGGCGAACGGGACGATGTGACGCGTCGTGTCGTGCGACCGCCCGAGGTCGAGCACCGCATCGACAAGCGCTTCGAGTGCGTGGTGGCTCGTCGGCTCCTCGTCTTCCTCGAAAATGCGTTGTAATTCCTCTTCATGCATCAAGTCAAAGATGCGCATCCGCTCCTCAAGCTGTCGCTGCATCTCTTCGACGGACTTCCCATGCATCGCTTCTTCGTAGGCGAGCTTCATCTGTTCAAGTTCCGGGACTTTCCCTCGCATGAGCACCTTGAGCGATTCTCCCGTCCAGATATGGCGCGCCAAGTAATTCGGGTCGATATGCAAAGCGTCTGCGAGCGCCTCTATGTAAGGCATAGTCGGATACACCTCACTCAGTTCCGTACGTCGAATGAAGTAAGGGGCGACACCGATTCGTTCCGCAAGCGTCTCGATCGACAATCCGGCCCGTTCTCGTAATATTCGTATCCGATCCCCGTATCCCCGGTATGGTGCATTTTTTCCATCCATCTCATTTCCCCCTTCCCTCTCTCCATTATAATTCCCGCATTCGCAAAAAAATACTCGGAAGCGTAAGCTCCCGAGTATTGAGTCGCTCTCTTATTTCTTTGTCAATTCGACGACTTCTGAAGATCCAGCTGTCACCGTGTCGCCTTCTGCGACAAGTTTGTTCACGCCGAAGCTGTCATGGTTCGTGATGATGATCGGAGTGATCGTTGATGGTGCGTTCGCTTTGATGAAGTCGAGGTCGAACGTGACGAGCGGGTCGCCTACTTTCACTGACTGACCTTCTGTGACGTGAGTCTCGAAGCCTTCACCTTTCAAGTTGACCGTGTCCAAACCGATGTGAATCAAGTATTCGGCACCATTGTCCGCGTTGATACCGATCGCGTGTTTCGTCGGGAATACTGTCGCGATTGTTCCGCTGACCGGTGAGACGACTTTTCCTTCTGTCGGCTCGATTGCAATCCCGTCACCCATCATTTTTTGTGAGAATACTTGGTCCGGTACGTTCGTGATGTCGACGACCTTTCCTGTAAGCGGTGAAACCGCGTTGAGTTGTTCTTCTTTACCACCAAAAAGTTTTTTAAAGAATCCCATAGCTTAATCCCTCCAACATGTTCTATTGAATCGAAGTCTTCACTTTTATACCCGAAAAGCCAATACTTCAATCCCTACCCTATTAACGGTATAGTGGTTATAAGGTAGTGCGAAATCGTTTTACACATCGTAAGAATACGAGTGTGCAATCGCTTTTGCAAGCCCTTTTTACACTTTGTAAAAATTTCACACGATGGAGGCGCTTACAATGACGACTTTCACAAAATTGTCATATGAACGGCCCGACTTGGATGCTTTGAACAGCAGATTGTCGGACTATTCTGCCGAATTACAGCAAGCCAGCACACTCGAGGAAGCGAACGAACTCATTCGCCAAATCAACAAGGAACGGAACGACTTTGAGACACAAAGTCAGCTCGTCGCGATCCGACATTCGGTCGACACACGCGATTCGTTTTATGAGGAAGAACAAGCCTTCTTTGACGACGCACTTCCCGTCTATGAGAAGGAGATTCAAGCGTACTATCGCGTCTTGACGAACCACGAGCTTCGCACTGAACTCGAAGCGGAATGGGGCAGCCAACTGTTCTCGCTCGCCGAACGCGCACTCGAAACGTTCGAGGAGTCACTCATTCCGAAATTACAGGAAGAAAACCGCCTCGCGACCGCTTATCAAAAAGTCATGTCCGCTGCGCAAATCGAATTTGACGGCAAGACGCTCAACTTGTCACAGTTCGGTCCGTATCTCCAGTCACCAGACCGTGATGTCCGGAAAGCCGCATCCGTCGCCCGCTATACATATCTTTCTGACAATGGCGACGAGCTCGACCGCATTTATGGGGAACTCGTACGAGTCCGCACGGAAATCGCTCACGCGCTCGGCTTCCCGTCGTTCGTTGAACTCGGTTATGCACGCATGCAACGCGTCGGCTATGACGAGTCGATGGTCGACAACTTCCGGAAACAAGTCCGTGACGTCATCGTCCCGCTCGCATCTGCCTTAAAAGAAAAGCAGGCGAAACGCATCGGGGTCGACCACCTCTATTATTATGATGAGTCGTTCGTCTTCCCAGACGGAAACGCGACACCGCAAGGGGATGAGTCGTTCATCATCGAAGGCGGAAACAAGATGTATCGTGAACTCTCAAACGAGACGGACGAGTTCTTCCAGTATATGCAGGAACGCGGCGCCCTCGACTTGACGGCGAAACCAGGGAAGTCAGGTGGTGGCTACTGCACGTACTTGCCGTCTGAAGGACTTCCGTTCATCTTCTCGAACTTCAACGGGACGGCCGGCGACATCGACGTGCTCACGCACGAAGTCGGTCATGCCTTCCAAGTGTATGAGAGCCGTCATTTGACGACACCGGAATACGCCTTCCCGACGTATGAGGCGTGCGAGATTCACTCGATGTCGATGGAATTCTTCTGCTGGCCATGGATGGAGCTCTTCTTCGGCGACCAAGTCGACAAGTACAAGTTCAATCACTTGGCCGGTAGTATGACGTTCCTTCCGTACGGTGTGCTCGTCGATGAGTTCCAACACGTCGTCTACCGCAATCCGGACATGACAGCAGACGAGCGTCGTCAGGCGTGGCGCGATTTGGAGAAGGTCTATCTTCCGCACCGCGATTATGAGACGAACGACTATCTCGAGTCGGGCGCATGGTGGCACCAACAAGGCCATATCTTCCAAAGCCCGTTCTACTATATCGATTACACGCTCGCACAAGTATGTGCGTTCCAGTTCTGGGTACGCATGCATGAAGACCGCGACGCGGCGTGGAGCGATTACCTCACACTCTGTCAGGCAGGCGGAAGCCGCTCGTTCCTCGAACTCGTGGAACTGGCAGGTCTCAAGTCTCCGTTCGCAGACGGCGTGTTGAAAGAAACAATCGATCAAATCGAAGACTATCTCTTGAAACATCCGCTCGCGAACTAACGAGCAAGACCATCGAAAACAATCGATGGTCTTTTAGTTTGGATTGATTTCGTTCTGCAGTTCGAACGGCAAGTCCTCTAAATCGATTTGACGGCTGTCGAACAGGTTGAACTGTTGCAGGCGACTCTCTAAATACTTCTGCAACAGTTCGGCCACCTTCTCCCCGGACAACCCGTTCAAGTCTGGGACTTGTGTCACCGAGAGCTCAATGCTCCGAAGCCCATAGTCCGGCAGGCGCGATTCGATGTCGGCGAGTTCTTCCTCGGTCAACCGTTTCCCCGTCGTCGTCACGAGAAGAAGATTGTCATCCTCTTGATAGTCCTGACTGATGATGATGGCGTCTGAAAACTCTTCTTCGATAAAATTGTTGATTCCTGTCCGGACGATGCTGTCTTGAACGAGTGTCGCGGCCGAGAAGATGCTTGGGACGACAATCAGGACAGATAACGCAATGAGGAGGCGATTGATTTTTTTATGGTTCGCGTCTTGTTTCGTCAACACTTGCGAGATGCCCATGAACTTGACGCCGATGAACGTCGCAATGGCGATGAACGCACAGTTGATGACAAAGAGATAACTCGACCCGATCAAATAATCGACGTTCCATGTCGCAATTGAATAGCCGACCGTACAGAGAGGGGGCATCAAGGCGGTCGCGATGGCGACACCTGGGACGATGTTGTTACTCATCTTCTTTTGTGCCCCGATGATGCCGGCAGTTCCCCCGGCGAAGGCGATGATGACATCCCAAATCGTCGGTTCGGTCCGGGCAATGATTTCATTACTCGCATAGGTGATTGGTGAGATGGCGAAATAGATGGTCGCGACGGTGAGACTGACCGCGACTTGGACGAGCAACAAACGTACACCCGCTCGAAGGAGTTTCATGTCATAGAGCGACAAAGCGAGCCCGATACTCAGGATAGGCGTCATGAGCGGCGAAATCAACATGGCCCCGATAATGATGGGAATCGAGTTCATATTCAGTCCGATAGAAGCGATGAAGATGGAGCACATGAGGATAACGGAATCACTCGGGCGTACCTTTAAATTCGTATACATCTTGTCTTTGAATTCTTCAGCGGTGTACGTCTGTTCCATATAGAGTTCAGCTCCCTCGTCGTATCGATGTCATCTACACAAGCAAGTCCTTCCTTTATTTACCCTCAACCTGTAAAGAAAAATCGATTTCGTCAAAAGAAAAACTGGATCTTTGATCGGTCCAGTTCACATTCGTCAAATGACGTCTAACGGTTGTTTCGTCGTCGGTGGAGGGAACGCCTCATCGAGCGCCGCAAAATCTTCCTCACTTAAATCGAGCAAGAGCGCTGCCGCATTCTCCTCGACGTGTTCGGCCTGCCCGGCTTTTGGGATGGCGATGACGTGTCCGCTCCGAATCGTCCAGGAGAGCAAGATTTGGGCGACGGAGGCGCTATAAGCCTCCGCGATTCGATTGACCGTCTCGTTTTCAAAGACGTCTTCTTTCACGTCACTTCCTTCGGCGAGCGGCGCGTATGCCATGACCGGGACGCCTTGTTCTTTCAAATAAGGAAGGAGGTCATATTCAATGCCTCGACTGCCGAGATGATAGAGCACTTGGTTGACCGCGCAGTTATCTCCGTTCGGTAAGGCAAGAAGTTCTTTCATATCGTCTACGTCGAAGTTCGAGACCCCCCATGCCCGAATCTTCCCGTCTGCTTTCAGCTGCTCCATCCCTTGAATCGTCTCCTCGAGCGGGGCATCGCCTCGCCAATGGAGTAAGTAGAGGTCCAGATAGTCTGTCCCGAGTCGCTCGAGTGACGCGTCGCATGCGTTGACGAGTTTGTCGCCATACGCATTGTATGGATACACTTTCGAGACGAGGAAGACGTCCTCACGTCGGTCTTGAATGGCTTCCCCGACCAACTTCTCAGACTCTCCTTCCCCATACATCTCCGCCGTATCGATGACGTGAAGTCCACAGTCGAGTCCGGTCCGAAGCGCCGCCACCTCAGCATCATGCTTCGATTTGTCTTCTCCCATCCGCCACGTGCCCTGACCGAGTGCGCGCATCTCGCGTCCATCTTTCAGTTCGACGACATGCTGTTTGAGTGCCGCAAGTAGTAAAGAATGTGGTAGTCGTTGATTCATAACGTTTCCTCCTTTGTCCATGCCTCATGTAGTGGACCCGTCGTCCCGAAGACGGGGTCAAACTTCGGTTTTTCGACTTGTTCGATTCGCTTCACGTTGTCCGGTCGTTCTTCCGTCTTTCCTGTCAACGTGTCATAGTCACGACCGTCCGGGTATGCCCCGATCACTTGAAAATCTTCGCTCGCCTCGATGCGACGATGTCCCGTTCCCGCCGGTAAGACGAGGACATCACCTAGGCGGACGCGGACGAGGTCACCGTTCGTCCCTCCGAGTTGAAGCGTCGCTTCACCTTGTAATACGCCCAATACTTCATGCGTGTTGCTGTGATAGTGATGATAGTCGAACACCCCGTTCACCCAACTGTTCGTCCATTCATTATGGGCAAACGTCTCTCGCATCCCGCTCGGGTCATCAAAGACGCCACGATAGAGGAGCGCCGGATAATCCCGATGGTTGGGAATGGAGCCGTCATCTGTAAACAAAAAAGTTTTCACGTCCATCCTAATTCCTCCTTGTCTCTGTCCCTGTACCCGACTTGTCACTACGAAAAACGGTCGTCCGTATTGGACGACCGTGATGGTTATGAAATGACCTCTTCACCGGACTGATCGATATGGCATTCGCCCCAGGCGCACATGGCGTCCAAGATTGGCTTGAGTGACCATCCGTACTCAGAGAGTGAGTAAATGACTTTCGGCGGAACTTGCTCGAACACCGTACGAACGACGACACCATCCGCTTCGAGCTCACGCAATTGTTGGGTGAGCATTTTTTGCGTGATGTTCGGCATGAGTTTACGCAGTTCACTCGTCCGTCGCTCCCCTTTGATCAAGTGACACATGATGACGACTTTCCACTTACCGCCGATGACGTCAAGTGTCGCTTCGACCGGAATATTATATTGCATTTCGTTTCCTCCATTTCTTACATAGGCACTTTTTGGTGCCTACCGCACTAAAAAGTACGTACTTCTCAAACTGTTTTCATGCACTTATGATAGCAACTGTAGCAAATCTATACAAGTTCATTTCGCTTGTAACATCCCCTTGAGACGGTAAGGTACTTTTTCGACCGTACTGAACAATAGAGGAAAGTGAAATGTCTTTGCTATCCGGAGACGAAGGGCCCTCGTCTTCCACACTATTCATTTATTTTAGGAGGAACTACTCATGAATCAACCGTACACACAACCTGTCGAAGAACAGGCACCTAAAAATGGAGGGTTGGCATTACTCGCTCTCGCGATCAGCGCTTTCGGCATCGGAACGACCGAGTTCGTCCCAGTCGGTCTCCTCGCATCCATCGCAAGTGATTTAAACATCGGCATCACACTCGCTGGTCTCATTATCTCGGGATACGCAATCGGCGTCGCCGTCGGTGCACCGATTTTGACGGCACTCACAAACCGAATGAACCGTAAGACGTTACTCATGGCACTCATGGTCGTCTTTATCGGCGGAAACTTGGTCTCGGCCATGTCGACCAGCTTCGAACTGTTGATCGTCGCCCGATTTATCACCGCATTCTCGCATGGTGTCTTCTTCTCAATCGGCGCAACGATTGCCGTACAACTTGTACCGCCACATAAAAAAGCGAGTGCCATCGCACTCATGTTCACTGGTTTAACTGTCGCAACCGTTACAGGAGTCCCACTCGGTACTTTCATCGGACAAGCGTTCGGATGGCGCGCCACATTCTTCGCCGTCGCAGCACTCGGTGTCATTTCAATCATCGCAAGTTTCTTCTTGATTCCAAAAGATTTGAAACAGTCACCACCGGCAAAATTCTCAGATATGAAGAAATTACTCACGAACGGTCGTCTCATGCTCGGATTCTTGATTACAGCACTCGGTTACGGTGGAACGTTCGTCGCCTTCACGTACTTGACACCCATCATGCAAGACGTGACAAAGATCAGCCCGAACTTGATCAGTGTCGTCTTACTCGTTTACGGAATCGCAGTCGCCATCGGGAACGCGGTCGGTGGAAAGTTCGCCAACGAAAATCCAGCGAAAGCATTGTTCTATATGTTCATCGTTCACGCTGCCGTCATGATTCTCATGTCGTTCATGATTCCTTTCAAAGTGGCAGGTCTCATTGCCATCGTCTTGATGGGTCTCCTTGCCTTCATGAACGTGCCTGGACTTCAACTGTATATCGTGCAATTGGCTGAAAAATATGTACCGGCTGCTGTCGATGTCGCATCCGCACTCAACATCGCGGCCTTCAACATCGGGATTGCCCTCGGTGCGACAATCGGCGGACTCGTCACCGATTCAATCGGACTCGTCCACACACCTTGGGTCGGTGGCATCATGGTCATCATCGCCGTCATCTTGACAGCCATCTCACGTCGTTTGGAAGCAAACTAAGGAGGCGCTTATGTTCAACAATCATCAAAGCTACAATCGGATGTATCGGGAGGGCGAGCTCACGCTCGGCCTCCACATCCCTTTAGAGAATTTCAAAATGCGTACCCCGACACTCGAGCGCCAAGTCGAACTTTCTCAAAAAGCAGACGACTATGGCTTCACAGCGCTATGGTTACGTGATGTCTTACTCAAAGATCCGAACTTCTTAGACCCGGCTGTCGGTCAAATCTATGACATGCTGATTTATGGTACACATTTGCTCGGTCAAACGAAAAACATTGCGCTCGGTACGTCTGCGCTCGTCTTACCACTGCGTCATCCCCTTCGTTCGGCGAAGGAAGTCGCGACGATTGAAGCGTTGTTCCCCGAACGGTTGATTCTCGGGATTTCGTCAGGCGACCGTCGTGCCGACTTCAAAGGACTCGGAGTCGATCACCCGACACGCGGCGACCAATTCAAAGAATCGCTTCGTGTCATGGAACAGACGCTCTATAACAATTACCCAACAATCAACTCGCCTTATGGGGAAGTTGAACAGGCAACGCTCGTGCCTCGTCCGAAGAAACGGATTCCGACGATGATCACCGGATTCGCACAACAAGACATGGACTGGCTCGGAGCGAATGGCGACGGATGGATGTACTACCCGCAGGCACCTTTCGCGCAACAACAAGTGCTCGACGCGTGGCGCGCAAGCGGTGAAGCGCATGGTCGTGCTTTCCGTCCCTTCTCGATGCCGATGCATCTTGATTTGACGCATGACCCAGACGAGCCACCGACACCGATTCGTCTCGGATTCCGAATTGGCCGCAATCACTTGATCAAGTTGCTTGAAGCGTATCGAGCCATCGGCGTGAACCATCTCTTCTTCGCCCTCTTCGACGGAGAACGTCCGGCTGAGGAAGTCATCGATGAATTAGGAGAATATGTGTTACCTCATTTTCCACCACTTGATTGAGATTTGCCCTTCATTTTCGAAATGAAGGGTTTTTTTATTCAGAGGTGGGTAAAGAAATATGAATCCAAGCAAAGGAGTGCGCCCATGCCCTCTCACCACGAAAAAGTAGACAAAATTGAACTGTTTTTCGATCTCGTATTTGTATTTACGTTCATCCAGCTCACGTTAAAGCTCGAATACCATCTCAGCGTTCATACATTTTTAGAAGTTCTTGTTCTCATGGCCCTTATTTGGTACATCTTTGAAGGATATATTTGGTTGACGAATACGACTAAATTGACGAAAAGAAACCATCAAATCTTTATGACGCTCGGGATGATTGGATTCATGTTGATCTCCGTCGCCATTCCAAAAGCATATGAGGAAGACGGCTTCATTTTCGGACTTGGTTTTTTAGTGATTGTCGGCGTGCATTCGACGCTATTCTTGTTGCACAGTAATGAGGATACGAAAAAGGCGATGCTTGCCATCGTACCGTACAATGTCTCCTTTAGCATCATCATCCTCGTCGCTTCGCTGTTTGAGGGGAACGTACGCCTGATTGTATGGGGAATTGTCGCGATTGTGGCGGTATTAGGTCCTCTCGTACAGAAAAACAGAGGTCAGTTCGAAGTGTCCTCTTGGCACTTCCTTGAGAGACATTACCTCATCTTAGTCATTGCCCTCGGTGAGACGATTGCATCGACTGGACGAGCCGCCATTGATGAAGATTTAACATCCGATGTTGTCTTGACGATGATTCTTGCCCTCATGTTGACTGTTCTCCTTTGGTATTCCTACGTAAAAGACGATGAAGAGCGAGAAACTCTTTTCCAAGAAATGCATACGGATAAACGAGATCAGACAGCCAAGGCTGGATTCTATTGGTCCCACCTTTCGATGTTCCTCGGCATCATCTTACTCGCTGTCGTCAAAATCACAATCGTCCATGACCCGGTGCAAACGCTCGATTTGGCACATCGAATCACGTTGTATGTCGCAATCGTCCTGTTTGGATATGGCGTCATTTACTTTAACCGTCTCTTCTTTAAAGTGTCGTGGAAGCGACTCATGACTCTTGCCGTTCTTCTCGCCGTTCCACTGATTGCCCCTTATTTACCGGCAATCATTTTGTTGCTCGTCATTACATTCATCTACTATGTCGCGATGATTGCTCCTCTTCCGTTCTTAAGAACAAAACGAGAAGAAACGTAAAAACAAGCCAGAACCGGGAGTCGGTTCTGGCTTGTTCATTATCGGACTTCATTCTCCAGTTGTTTCAACTTTGTCGAGTAATACTCGATGATGTCACGGCGTCGGATGATGCCGATGAAATACTTCCCGTCATCGACGACCGGCACGAAGTTTTGGTCTGTGATCGCATCGACGAGTTCTTCGATCTGTGCCGTAATGGAGACCGGCTTATAGCGAACGCGTTGCTTAATGTCTTTTAGACGTGTCCGGAGCACTTTTTCATAATCTTCTTCCCCGCGAAGTTGTTCTGCGAGTGCCCAGAGTAAATCCCCCTCTGTCATCGTCCCGGCGTAAAATCCGTTCTCCGAAACGAGTGGGACAGACGTGAATCGATGATGTTTCATCTTTTCAAGTGCTTGTCGTACCGTTGATTCGGGGTCCAAATATTTGACGTCTTCTTTCGGATATAAAAAGAAAGCGATGTTCATTTAAATCTCTCCTCAATCTGTTAATCCACCCCGCTATTGTACCATGAATGGTAGGACAGGTTGAACTAAATCCATGTTCGAATCTGGTTTCATCCCCATTTCTCTAAAACAACACAAAAAAACATCGTGATTCTAGTCACAGCGATGTTTCAGTGATTCAAAAAATGGAAGGGAACTCCATTTGATTTATACCCGTTTTCGTTGGTTCTTACCCATATCGACATACAAAAGGCCCCCGATTCAGAGGCCATCGATTATTGAACAAACTGCAACAACGTATCGTTAAATTTCTCTCGTTCATCCAGCACCGTACCGTGTCCGCTCTCTTCAAAGCGCTCGATTCGCGCATTTGAAATGCCCTGCTCCATCTGTTCGGCAAACTCAAACGGACAAATTTTGTCGTGCACTCCGTGAATGATTAACGTCTCCACATCAACCTTTGGAAGAGCGTCACGAAGGTCTTCGTCTCGAAGCGCTTTTGCAGAGGCAATCGTCCCGTGACTCGAAGCCACGAGCGCAAGATGGTGGAACCAATTTTGCAACGGTTTCGAATGTTCTTTTTCAAAGAAGATTTCCCCAAATCCTTCGAGCATCTTCGGCCGGTCGGCCCTTGTATCGTCAATCAACGCATCGACCTCGTCCGTCGTCATTCCATATGGATAGTCTGGACGTTGTGTGAAAATTGGTGCCGCTGCTCCCGCTAACACTAACTTTTTCAGACCGTCTTCTTTATAGTCTGCTGCATATCGCACTGCAATTGCCCCACCCATTGAGAAACCGACGAGTGTGAAGTCTTTCAAGCCTAGACCGTAGACGACCATATGCACATCAGACGCCATCGTCTCATAGTCATAACCTGTCGCCGGTGCATCAGACTTTCCGTATCCTCTGAAGTCGATCCCGATGTAGCGATATCCCGCTTCGATGAGCGCATTCTTCTGATACTCGAACATATTGTTGTTCGCCGGCCAACCGTGCAAGAACACAATCGGTTCCCCAGACCCAACATCTTCCACATATAGATTTGTGCCGTCATGTGCTGTAATGTATCCCATCATCCAACCTCCACAGTCATTTTTAAGCGAAAACACTCACAACCTCATTGTTCCCTAATCCAACTTTGAGAAACCCTCTTATGTGTCGCGCCAGAGTGCTTCCCCTTTTAGGTAGCCTTCAACAGCCTTTGCCCCTTCTCGTAACACGGCTTCCCGCCAAGTCGGGTCGTCCGGATAAAACATCGCCATGAATTCGTTTTGAATCCCGTTTCGTGCTTCAGGGTCCTTTGTCCCTTCAAAATAAAGTCGGTTCTCTAAGATGATCGTCAAAAACTCACGGATGGACGCTTTTTTCGATGTCCCGAACGTACCGAATTCAAAGAGAGCAGAGACGAGTCCCTTATCCGGGTATTCCGTATCGCGCACGTAATAAAAATGATTCGTCGAGTCCCCGAGCACTTCATCTGGGTCATACACATTGACGTTGTCGAGACCGTACGCTTGTTTTAACTCATCTTCGGTGCGACCGTCTCGTTTACTGATGACCATCGTCACCTCGTTTGTCGGACCGAGTGCGGTATGCCAATCGAGATGGACCACTTTTCCGTAGCGTTCCAGTAAATCATGTTGAATCCCTTTCAAAAAGATGGCGGACGGTTCGTCTCCTTCTCCCCCGTAATATACCCCTTTCGGGAATTGATATTGTCCCATCCCTTTCGCGCCACTCATCGCTTTGAAGCCATCGAGCTTAATTCCGGAACCAAGGAACGAATAGATCTGTTCACGCGCTTCATGATAGTCGTCAATCACCCCGTCCGGTACGAAGAGATGACGCATCAGCTCATATTCACGGTTCACATTATACGGGACCGACTCACGATCGATGACGTAATTTCGGTTCAAATCGACATTGTGTTCATTGACCCGTCGAAAGTGTTTCATCCCCCACGGATTGACTGCATGGATGAGACAAATCCCTGTCGTCTCGTGACGGACATGCGCGAGTTGCGTTTGAACGAATTGATGGGTCACGGCGGCACCCGCATACCCTTCAATCCCATGTTCGCCAATCGTCATGAGAATCATCGCTTTCCGCTCTCGTTTCGGCTCGCCTAAAATAATGTCGATACTCTCGTCCCCGATGGAGTGTGTCAACAGCTCCGCTTTCGGATAAAATCGTTTCACTTCAGACAATAAGTTCATGAACTTCTCTCGCGACTCTTCATAAGATGATGAAAAATACTGACTCATCGCACTCTCCTCCAATCTCTTCTCTCTATCCTTTCCCATCCTAAGACAATCTAAAAACGCCTCCTTTAAGAGGAGACGTTTCGAGTCAAGGCGTCCGGATTCGTTTTGTATGTTGACGTCGGAACGCCATCATGTAAAAGATCGGCCCAATTAAGACGGCACCGAATAACCAATAGAGCCCCGCATTCGCATACAGTCCTTCGAAAGAACGGAACACCCAAGCAAGGATAGTGAAGGCGACCATCAACTCGATGGTCCACAATAGCCCACGACGAACCGCTAGGAAAACGGTGTTCGTCTTTTGGAAGAAGGCTGCGCCGAACGCAATCAAAAATGCTGGAAAACTCGAGAGCCACAACATCCGATTCAGTGAACTTTCAGCAAAGTACGAGTTGCCGAGCGACACGGTGATGAGAAAGTGCACCAAGAGGACGAGTACGACGACAATCCAACCGACCAATACATCTCGTTCCATTTTTTTCATGGATATCACCCTTTCTATTGTGACAATCCCCTTAACAATTAAAAAACTATACAAAGACAAATTTACTATCATGATAATAAAAGGTAGTATTAACTTATTAAATGCAAATATTGGAGGTTGTTATAATGGAAAAGTTTTCTTCAGATATTCGTACTGTTTCTCAACGCATCAAACAACTTAAACACTCAATTTCGACAGAAGAAGCCACGAAGACCGCTCTGATTATGCCATTTTTCCAAACGCTCGGATACGATGTTTTTAATCCAGCAGAATTTACTCCTGAATATATTGCTGATGTAGGAATTAAAAAAGGAGAAAAAGTTGACTATGCCATTATGGAAGAAGGCAAACCAACAATTCTCATAGAAGCAAAATCAATCAATGAACCATTAACAAAACACGATTCTCAATTATTTAGATATTTTGGAACAACACAAGCTAAATTTGCAATTCTAACAAATGGTGACATGTATCGATTTTATACAGATTTAGATTCACCTAATGTCATGGATAGTACCCCATTCTTCGAGATTGTATTATCTAATATTAAAGACAGTGAAATTAAAGAACTTTATAAGTTCAAAAAGCAAGAATTTAATGTGAACACAATTCTTTCTACAGCCGAAGAACTAAAGTATCTAAGCGCAATTAAAGATCAGCTTAAAACACTTTCTCAATCTCCTAGTGACGAATTAATTAAATTACTTATACAAGAGTGTTACCAAGGTATTAAAACTCAAACAGTTGTCGATAAGTTTCGACCAATTGTTTCCAAGGCCTTCAATCAATTTATTAACGAAAACTTAAATGAACGAATAAAACATGCAATTTCAGGCGAGCCAGAACCATCAAAAATTCAAAATACTGATGACCCTAACACAACCTCTGTTGAAGACGAAGCAATAGTCGATATTCCGGTACAACCAGTTATTGAAACAACTCAAGAAGAAATTGAAGGCTATGCAACCGTCAAAGTATTGCTAGGATCTGTGATAGATAAAGATCGTATTTTCTATAGAGACAATGCTAGTTACTTTAATATTTTAATTGATGATAGTAATCGGAAATGGGTTTGCCGTTTACATTTAAATTCATTAACGAACAAATATATCACGTTCCGAGATGAACCCAATGTTCGTCACAAAATTAATCATGTCTATGATATTGAAGAGTATACCGAGAGACTCAGAACAATTGTGAGAGAGATCATTGAGGTAAAATAGAATTCCACCTGGACGTAATGAACAATTTAGTTCATTACGTCTTGTTTAGTATTTACCCGTTTTTCTCTTCATCTCGACCTCTTCAATTAAAAAACGCACTCTGTTCTCAGAATGCGTTTCGTATATTATCCGACCAACTCTCGCGCCCATTCTTTCGCACGTTCGAGTTCGCCTTCTTTTAACATCTCCGTCGTCCCATCGACGAGGAACGACTCTTTCTGGACATCCGTCGCCCCTTTTTCAATCATTTCCCCTTCGACTCGATTGACGGCATGACCGAACCAGTCGATGATTTTTCCAAGAATCGGATTCTGTTTCTCTTTGACGATACTTGTGTCAAAGGCAGCCGTCCGCTTCCCTCGTAACGCATTGTCCGAGATTCCATCCAAAAACACTTTGATGTCTTCCGTCTCATATCCTCCGTGTGTCGGTGAACCGATGACGACCAGATCGACATGTGCCAAGTCGCCTAATCCAATATTCAACACATGTTCCATACGTGCCTCATGGTCTTTCGACAGCTCTTGCTGCATCGCATGGGCAATCTTTTCTGTATGACCATATAGTGAGTCAAAAATAATCAAGATATTCATCATGAGTCCCCCTTTGTCGAACCTCTCTTTATTCCCGTTCCCATTTCTCCGTTCGTTCATGCTTCTTTTTTGTACAACGAACTTCGTTTGAAGAACGCCCAACTCAACATTACAATGCCCATCCCAAGTAGGCCGTAACCGAAGAATTTGATAAAGTCACGTGAATGGTACGGTGCTTCGAATCGGTACTCCGCTCGCTTCCACTCCGAACCGTCCTCGACCGCAATGACGTCTTCCACAGACTCCCCGTCGACTTCACGGTACACCGTCCCAATCGGATATCCGTTCGAGGCATTTCCGTAATACCGTCCCGTCTCGTCGTTGACCGTCGTTTCCACTTCACCGATCACGTCACCGAGTGCACCCTCCTCGATCGTTGTGTCGAGCACTTCATATGCGTTTCGGTCGAACACGACAAATATATATGCGTAAGAAAGAGCGGATACAGGTAACGCAATCGAAAGTGAAAGGAGAATCAAAAGAGTCAGTCGCCTCATTTTAAACTCCAGATGAACGTCGCCGAATCACTGACGTCAATATCATCCGGTTCGAGTTCAGGCATCCGTGATTCCGAATAGACGACGTCCTGACTATAGAGGACGTTTGTAGGCGAGAACAGATGAATCTCTCCCCATGTGTAGTCAATTTGAAGCAAGTCTCCGAGTTCGGCGCCTGCTCCTTTTGCAAGAAGCTCTGCTCGTTTTTTCGCATTCTCCGCGGCACTCACCAATAGCTGATCCTCGATCGCATTCGGGTCTTTCATCGTGAAGCGAATGGAGAGTTTCGGATTTGCCCGAGATTGACTGATTTGTTCGATGACGTACGATAGTTTAGATGTATCGAGCGCAAATTCGAGCTTCGTCTTCTGTTTACAGACATATCCGACGAAACGCGACCGATAATTCTCATCTCGATCACGATAGCTCTCGTATTCCGTATCAATCGAAAAGTCACTCGTTTTGAGGTCCGTCTTGTCAAAACCAGCACGCGTGATGGCTTTTTGAAGATGGGACACTGCACTTGCTGCCTCGGTCATCGTATCTTCGTATCGTGGCGCTTTCGAGACGAGGTCCATGTGAATCACAATCAAATCCGGTCGAGATGAGACGTTGCCCGTTCCTTTTACGGTAATCTTCCGTTCCATATCCATTTCCCCCTTATCGATTTGAGTTCTCCATTATTCTGTAAATCGTGTTATCATCCAGCGCTCTATTTCATCGAGTGAGTCCAAACCGTGTAAGGACGGGTAAGCATCCCGCTCGAACAAGAGTCCGTTCGGAGTATCTAAAAACAGATAACGCTCCCCATCCGGAAAACCGTAATCGGCAATATCTTTCAATCGAAGCGTCGCATCATTTTGTTCCCAGACAAACTCGTCATCATATGGAATCGGCATGAAAATCCCTTCCATGCCTTGCCGTACGTGCGAGATAACGCTAGAATGCGATGCCTGTCCAGTTTCCTCAATTGCATCGGCACGGACAATCAAATCTTGCCCGACCTGCACGTCTCCACGATACACATCGGATACATGGATCGTAATAAGTGACTGATATTCGGTCTCTCCATTGAAATCAATCTCGATATGTCGAATGTTCGTGACCGTTCCTCGGACCACGACCGGATTCCATTTCGAAAAGAGTTCATCTTCGGTCATGTCCATCATATTTTCCTTGGAAATATCTGATGTCACTTTTGATTGGTCGACAATGTGAACGGAATTCGCAGTGGAATCCGTAGATAATGGGATGCGTTCGTTCCAGACATTCGATGTGAAGAGCATGAATCCTGCAGCGATCGCAACGAGAAGTCCCCCTCCCCATTTCAGTCGTTGATAAGGTTTTCGCTCTATCATCATCGATTCCTCTATATACCGGTCATCGACTTCCCCGAGTAGTCGAAGGATCTGCTCACTTTTCATACGCGAACCCCTTCTGCTTCAAGCGCTCGCTGTAACGCATCCCGCGTGCGCTTCAAGGTCATTTTGACATGGCTCTCCCCGAGCTCGTGTGTCGTTGCAATTTCTTGAATCGAGTGTAAATAGAAATAACGTTGCATGAACATCACCCTTGTCAGTCGTGGCAGATTTTCTAGAAATGCATTCAACAGGTCGACGATGTCATCGTCTTTCATCGATTCCGTGAGGACGTGTTCTAGCTCTTCATAGACGAGCGGTACTTCTCCACCTCCACGCTTTTTCGTATGGTTTTTCTTGTAACGTTGCAATGAGAGATTTCGTACAATCTTCGTCAAATACGCCCCGAGTCGAAGCGGGCGTGTCGGTGGAATCGACTCCCAGGCTTTTAGATATAAGTCGTTCAAACACTCTTCCGTGTCTTCGCGATTCTGTAAAATATTAAATGAAACACGTTGACAATAGCTTCCGTATTTCTTCTTCGTCGCGACAATCGCATACTCCGATCGTTCCCAGTACCAATCGATGATGACCTGGTCATCCATCCAGTTACCCCCTTCGTATAACCCCTCTATACCTATAGATCCCAATTTCATATCATTCGTCACAATCTATCAAAAAAACCTCGTCATCGAGACGAGGAATGTTACCCTGATTCATCATTTCTTCCAAATCGATAATCCAAGCCCTCCGATATAGCCAACCATCGCCCCGCTCGCAATCCCGTATGTCAGTTGAATATGGAAGAAGAACGAGAGAACTACGCCGAGTGTCGTCCCCGCAATCAATCCAAAACAAATCATACAGTCCTTCCATTCTCGTGAATCCATCTAGCTCCTCCTTATCCATCTGCTCAATCTGACGACTTCATCTCCCCGATTGCATTAAGACCTTTTAGCGTCCTCATTTTCCGTGTATGATGCTGGACGGCATAGGCCAACATCGCGACGACAGCTATGTTCAATAGGACGGTCCACTGCGCATATGGATTGGAAAGATTCGCTATCACTGCAACAAAGTTGACGAGCCCCACTGCGCCATACAGTTGGATGATTCGTTTTTCTCGCTGAATCATCGAATCAAAATCCGAATACAATTGGAACGGTCCGTCACTCGTTCGTTTTCGTAAGAAAATCCACCGATACGAGGTGTCAACCACTTCGATGCCCACTTCATCCAGGAATGCCATATACGCCTTCGACTCGGGGTGCGAAGGTAAGTTAGACAATAGTTCGATTCGATACGTGTACGTCCCGGGTTCGACTTGTTTGAACACATATCGCATCAAACGAAAGGATTCGAGTGCCCATCCGCTTTGAGCCATCTCGTTGAGCCACTTCTCTTCCTTCTCATAATCAACAAAGATGCGATAGATCGTTTTCATCTTCATGTGTCCAACTCCTTCGTCCATTCATGACCGTGTCGCACCAGTTCTTCTAGCCGATTTAACTCCGACCGAAGTGCCTTTCGACCCGCTTCCGTGATCTCATACTCTTTCTTCCGCCCCGTACCTTCGAGCGCCTGAATCCATCCACGCTCTACTAGACTACTGAGGGCGCCGTATAACGTACCTGGGGCGAGATGAACCCGCCCATTGCTTAATTCTTGAACGAATTGCATCATCCCATACCCATGTCTCGGGACTTGAAGGGACAACAATATATAATAAACCGCCTCGGTTAATGCGCCTGTATTTGACTGTTGTGTCACGTATCCCGCTCCTTTGTATCGTTCTTCGTTATATCGTCATCCGATATATCAAAAATATCCTATTTTTGGTTAATTAACAAGAGCTGTGACAAAATATTTTTATTTTGGTCGTTCTTCATATAGTTTTGGCAATCTTGTTTTGTTTGTCATGACATCATAAAAAAGGGACTCAATATGTACTGAGCCCCTTGTTTTGTACTTCATGGTTTGTCATGAATTTTTCAATAATCTACTTAATCATTTTCTTGTTTCAATCGGTCGATAATGTTATCTTTCTTTATTTTTGAAACGGAATATAGCATCGAGGCACCCACAATCATGAAAATCATGATGACGACAAACAAAATGCTATTCCACGGCAAGGTAAACGGAGCATCAAACGTATTGATTTGCGCTCGATAGATGAGGTACATGATGAGAAGACTGATGGGAATCCCATACGCAAGGGCTTTCACCCCATAAAAAATGCTTTCATAGTACACCATCTTATTGAATCCTTTCGGAGTCATCCCAACCGAACGAAGCATCGCAAACTCACGACGACGAAGTGAGACGCTCGTTGAAATCGTATTAAAAATGTTCGCAATCGAGATTAGCGAAATTAGCACGATAAACCCGTACACAAATATTGATAAAAGTAACAACATCTGTTCTTGTTGTTCCCGTTGTTCCGATACGTTAAAGACATACAAATCCAAATTCTGTTCCGCTTCAATCACTTGTTGTGTGTCCTCGGGGTCATCTGTATTCAACGCGATTGACGGACTCGATTGTTTCATCAAATCCCCGATTGCGTCTTCTTCAAACGTCCCTTCTCGTACTATCACATCTAGCCATCCAAGAGAACCTGTCATCACACCGGTCGGGGCGATATCTGTCATTGCGCCAACTTGAATCGTTTTAAGCGGTGCCGCGTCGCCCGTTGCATTCTCGTCCCTCAATTCAAACGTATCACCGATTTCTGCTTCGACCGTCTCTGAAGTGATGAATTTTTTCTGATCCATGTCTTGATACGAAATCTCATCAATCAAGACGGCTCCTGGTACGTCTCCGTCTTCAAAACGACTGACAGGCGCTCCAATTTGTTTCAAGTACGCATTGAAACTTTCATCATCTAATTGATAGAGGGATACGTAGTACATAAATTTTCCGTCAACAAACGTTGATGCCAAATTCTCGTTCTTGGTAATCGCACTCGGTAATTGAGATTTGCTGACCATCGTTTGGACCGTTGCATTTTCAAAATATGTTCCGTTCGTCACATGATCTAACGATTCATAACGCCGTAAATCATTTTGATCAAGCGTTGAACCATTCACAAGAATATCGAAATCATAGTCTGCTTGAGACATGTCAAGGGACTGTTCGAGACGATCAGTGAAGTAACTGACCACTAAAAACAGGACGATACTGATGACGAGCGAGAAGACGGTAACCAGATACCGTTTACGGTTGCGCTTCGTATTCTTCAACCCAATCTCTGCTTCTAAACCGAAAAGACGACGAACTAGTTTTGACGTCTTCACTTGTTTTGACGTCAATCGTACATCTTGCGTTTGCCGAATGGCGTCAATCGCAGAAATCTTTGAGGCTCGACGCGCCGGAAGATAGCAGGAAATGAAAATGGTTACGCTCGAAATGAAGAGAGTTAATAGTAAAGTAATCGGTGTGACGACAACTTCAAACTTCTCCGTCACGTTCAACGCTTTTTCGGCAAATGCATTGATGAATAGGAATGTGAACGCAATACCCGTAATCCCCGCCAGGATACCGAGTGGAATGCTAATCCCCCCAATGACCATCCCTTCAAAATAGACCGAGTTCCGCTTTTGTCGCTTCGTAGCCCCGACACTTGCCAACATTCCGAGGTAACGAGAACGCTCCGATACACTGATGGCGAATGCGTTATAGATTAGAGAAATCGAACCGATCACAATGACCGCCATGATGATTCCACCAAATCCATATAGCGTTTTACGCAAGCCATCGTCATTTGTCACTCCATAATAACGAAGCAACGAGGAATTGTAGGCGACACGTTCTATGTTCTGTTCGGTCATCAACTGTTTCGCTTCCGAATAAATCGAGTTGTCTACATCGTTCAAGGCGACGAACGTATCGACTCTTGCTCCATTCAATTCTTGATCATCGATGAATCCGACGACTGTATACCCTGGCGACCAAGTCGGTTCCCAGTCAGGTCGAGCCATCGTTCCAACAACCGTCAATGTCACCGTATCCTCAACGTTTAATTGTTCGAGAATCGTCTCATCTTCTCGGATCAAACCATCATTTTGTGTCAACACGTGACCTGATGACGGATCAATCCGCTCTCCAATCTCAAGTGTCAATTCATCACCGATGTTATAGGTGACGAGGGCATTTTGGCGAATCCCTTCTGAAATGACGACTTCGCCTTCTTTTTCCGGTAGACGCCCCTCAGTCAAGTCAATTGGAAAACTCTTCAATCCGGATGTGTTATAGTTTCGAACATATAAGTATGGTTTGTAAGCATTTTGTGACTCTTCTAGTTGAGCATAACCATCATTTGAAAGGATGACAGCCTTCGTGTTCGCATCATCCCGAATAGCTTCGACTTGCTTTTCGTTTGTATCTAGATACTGAACATGCCATTCTCCGTTATCTGCGATGTCTTGACGAATCATCAAATCCAAAAAAGAAGATCCGAGCGTTGTGACAGCTGTAATCATCGATACAGAGATGATGACTCCGATGATTGTAACAAGCGAGCGTCGTTTGTTCTCGCGCAAATGCCGAAGTGTCATTTTATTGATGATGTTCATGCGCGGACGACCTCATTCTTCGCAATCTTGCCATCTTCAATCGAAATGATACGATCCGCCTGTAAGGCAATCCGTTCGTCATGGGTAATGATGATGAGCGTTTGATTGAATTTCTTATTGAATAGTTTTAACAGGCTCATGATTTCTTCACTATTTTGACTATCCAAGTTTCCTGTCGGCTCGTCGGCTAAGATAATAGCTGGATTACTAATCAGTGCCCGACCGATGGAAACGCGCTGCTGTTGCCCTCCCGATAATTGATTTGGTAAATGGGTCAATCGGTTTGACAAGCCCAAGATGCCGATGATGCGTTCCAAGTGAGCGATATCCACTTTTTGTTCATCTAATAGCATCGGTAACGTGATGTTCTCTTCGACCGTTAAAATCGGAATCAAGTTATAAAACTGATAAATCAAACCGATTTGTCGACGACGGAAAATGGCAAGCTGCGTCTCGTCCAATGCATAAATGTCTGTTTGATCAATCAACACCTGTCCACTCGTCGGCACATCGACACCACCAAGTAAATGCAACAATGTCGATTTCCCCGAACCCGAAGGCCCGACGATACAGACAAATTCACCTTTCTTCACCGTGAACGAGACGTCATCGAGCGCTCTGACCTCCATCTCGTCCTTGCCGTATACTTTCGATAAGTTTTGTACTTCTAATATGTTCATGTTTGCACCCTCCAGTACTTGATCTACTTCGAGTGTACCGAGTGAGTGTGACTCGTCTGTGACTCGAAAGTGACGATTTCGTCACTTAGCGGTCAGACAACTGCTTTATAGAAGCGAATATGAAAATCCGTTCCGACCCCAGGTTCGCTTCGAACAGTCAACTCACCTTCCTGGCTCATAATGATACTGTGTGCCATGGCAAGCCCAATCCCGACACTTTCTTCGCTCGCATTCACACCTTTATAAAACCGTTGGAAAATGTACGGGAGGTCTTGTTTTGCGACGCCAATCCCCGTGTCACGAATCACAATTTCTGTATACAGCGTATTTTCACTGAACTCGATGAATACATCGCCCTGTTCCGGCGTATGCTCCACGCAATTTTTTAAGATGTTGATGAGTGCCTCTGTCGTCCACTTCAAATCACCCTCGAATGTAACATCTTTTTCGCCTTGAACATGGAGTCGTTGCATTTTAATATCAATCGGTACGAGCATCGGTTCCGCTACGGCTTCAATGAGCGCAGGGACAGATACCAATTCGCGCTTGAAATGTATTGTCCCGGCATCAATTTTTGATAGTTTGAGAAGAGAAGACAAGAGCCACTCCATTCGTTCAAGTTGTACTTGTACGTTATGGGTGAATTCTTGACGCTTTTCCTCGGATAGACGAGGGTCACTGAGGAGATCCGCCATGACGGTCATCGAGGTGAGCGGTGTCTTCAATTGATGGGAGATATCGGAGATCGCATCCGTTAACTTCTGTTTATCTTCTTCAAGATGCGCTCCTTGTTCAGATAGCATTTTCGTCACTTTGTAGAGTTGGCTCTTTAACAAACTGAGCTCCCCTTCGCGATTATCACGGACATCCAATGTATAGTTGCCATTACTGATTTCTTGAAGATATCCCGAGAGCTGCTCGATTTCTCGATAACGCCATGCCGTGAAACGATACGTAACGCCGAAAAGTATGATTGCTAATAGGACGACCAGAACGGCCGCCTCTATGGACATGAATAAGACGGCAATACCTACAGCTATTCCAATGAAAAATAGACAAGTGAACAAGTATATTCTTATTTCTTGGTTTCGCAACATATTAACGCCCCACCTTGTATCCGATTCCACGCACCGTCGTAATAAGCATCGGATGTTGTGGATCATCCTCTAGTTTCTCGCGGAGTCGCTTAATATAAACGGTCAACGTATTATCGTTCACGAATTCCCCACCCACATCCCAAATCTGATCGAGTAGCTGGGTCCGTGACAACACTTGCCCTGTATGCCTCCCAAAGATGAGCAACAAACGATACTCGAGCGCTGTCAACAAAATTTCGTTCCCATTCTTTTTTACTTTTGCATCTTGCGTATTGATTTCAACTGGACCAATCGTCAACAGAGGCGAGCGTACGTTTTTATTGTATCGACGAAGTACCGAGTGAATTCGTGAAACGAGTTCTCGGACACGGAACGGTTTCGTGATGTAGTCGTCCGCTCCCATATCGAGTCCCATCACCACATTCACTTCATCATCGAATGCCGTCAGAAAGATGACAGGGATGTCTTGTTGTTGCTTCACGAGCCGACATAAGTCATATCCACTCCCATCTGGCAGTGACAAATCAAAGAGGCATAAATCGATTGTATGTAACTGTTGTTCAATCATAAGCGTCGCGTCAGCCACGTTTTGGCATAACGTTGTTCTAAATTGTTCTTGTTCGAGTGAATATTGGAGACCGGAGGCGATCGTCCGGTCGTCTTCTACGATTAGAATATGCATGGTATTCCCTCCTGACTCTTCTCCCCATAATATAGCAGTCTTTATTCAAGTGAGGCGAGAAATCAAAAATCCCTAACGAGAAATCTCGTCAGGGAGGATAATACGTTATTTGCATGCGGATGAGGATCTTTTGACACTCCCACGATTAAAACCGTGGGATTCTGAAGTGCTTGTGCGAGCGCAGTCCATTTCTGTTTTGCTCAAACCTCCAGATAAGGGTGTGCCATCACCCCTCCTGAGACAGACCCTATAGGTTCTCAGGCTGGTGGACTGTTGCCATCCACCACAGGTCGTTACAGGCGTGTCCATCTGATGTTTTAGCGTCTTTTGCATGACGACAGGAATCGTTTTACCGGTCATATGTTTTCATGACCGAACCGTATACGATTTTCAAGGGGCGATGGACGCAGGCGTTTTAGAGACTTGTTCTTGTCTATGGGATAAGGATACCCGAACGTCGGATGTTTTCACATCCGAACTCACTCTCATCCCATGCCTAAAGGCGGGCTATGCCCGATATGGGCTTTCCCGTTCGTAAAATCTTGTAACTCGAAGGCACTCCGGTCGTACGAATCCGACTTCACCTAAGAATCGTAATGCATCAATCGTCAACTCGTCGAGCTTGATGGATTGAACTTTCGGCTCGGTCTGTTCATCGACCCACACTTTCCAAATCTCGACTTCCTCCGCCGTCTTCAAATGGTCGGTTATATACTCGACGAGCTGTTCGGCTCTCGCATCGGAATAACGCCAACGCAACTCTACTACGTGCGGTTTTGAAGAATACGCCTCGACGTTCTCCACTGCATAATAGAGACTATGTTTAATTTCAATCTCGTCAAGTTGCTCTTCCGACTCGACGTTCATCAAAATCTTTTCATCACGGTCGAGGTCCTCGACGTCTGTCAGAATGTCAGGCAACACGATGCCTTTTTGGATGGCCTCGTTGATAGATAATAACTCGACATATGGATTTTCGACTTCTTTTAGTGGGTGATCGCTCACAATAAATTGGAATTCACTCATGTGAAAGCCCCCTCTTGTTTTAGTGATGGGTCGCTATCGTTTGATCGCACGAATGGATATGAAAAGACCAATCACATATCCGATGATTGAACCGATGACAATACCGTATATAAACGGAAAATCAACTAATGAAGAGATGACGATTCCGCTACCCGTGCCAAATACAAGTCCAAGCCCGACTGCTGATTCGCGCCATTCGCTCATCTTCACCCATCCTCTTCTTTCCACTTATTACATACGAATCAGCCAGATTAAACGTTTCATCGTCATCTACTATTTTTCATATAAAAAAGGGACCCAGTATTCACTGACCCCCTTCAAAAAACTATTCGACTGTCGAGACCGCCTCAGCGAGTGCTGCCTCTTCTTCATGATATTTCTCGACAAAGGCATCGAGTAACGCTCGTACCTCATCCGTCGATTTCGTTTCCATCAAGTTATGACGGAGCTCGCTCGCCCCACGGAATCTTTTGACATAAATCTTGAAGAAACGGTGCAAGTTCGAAATCGAACGCGGCACGTCTTCTTGGAATTTATCCTGAAGGTCCAGTTGCAGACGCAATAGATTAAGGTGTTCTTCCATCGAGTGTTCGCGAGGCTCTTTCTCGAACGCGAACGGGTTCTTGAAAATCCCGCGACCGATCATGACACCATCGACCCCGTATTTCTCAACGAGCTCGAGTCCCATTTGACGGTCGAGGATGTCCCCGTTGATGGTGATGAGCGTATCCGGGGCGATCTCGTCCCGCAACTTCACGATGTCCGGGATCATTTCCCAGTGCGCGTCGACTTTACTCATCTCATTGCGCGTGCGCAAGTGAATCGACAAGTTGGCGATGTCTTGTTTCAAGAGATGCGTCAACCAGTCACGCCACTCATCGAGCTTCGCGTAGCCGAGTCGCGTTTTGACGCTGACAGGGAGACCACCGGCTTTTGCTGCTTGAATGAGCTCAGCCGCAACTTCCGGACGGAGAATAAGACCGCTCCCCTTCCCACGTTTCGCCACGTTCGGGACCGGGCAACCCATATTGATATCGAGTCCTTTATAGCCCATCTCGGCCATCCCGATACTCATTTGACGGAAATATTCCGGATTGTCTCCCCAGATGTGGGCGACCATCGGCTGCTCATCCTCAGTGAACGTCAAACGACCACGGAGGCTTCCTTTTCCTTCCGGATGGCAATAGCTGTCCGAGTTCGCGAATTCTGTGAAGAAGACGTCCGGGCGTCCCGCGTGGGCGACGACATGACGGAAGACGACATCGGTCACATCTTCCATCGGGGCAAGTATAAAGAACGGACGCGGAAGGTCGCGCCAAAAGTTTTCTTTCATCGTAAAATCAGTTCCTTTCATCCATACAGTCCAACAAAATCACTCATCTATTCTATTATGTCCGCCGGATTGTATCAACTGACATTACTCATGACTCATTTCTTTCGAACGAATGAGCTGAAAAAAGTGTGGGAATCCTTCTGTCAACAAATAATGGAGTACACGATTCGTGTATTCCGGTTCGATTGTACCTGTGCGAAGTAGCGTCTGCAGCACCATCCCGTCAATCCCGGCCATCGTCCATGTGGCGACCGCCCGGGTCATCGGTCCTTGTTCAACTGCATAAGCCCGTACAAAGATCGCCTCAATCCGTGTGATCCAGTCCTCATATTTCTCTTTGAATTTCTGTTGGATGTCTTCATTGCCAATCATCGCTTCGTGGGCGAGATAAAATTGAAGTCGGCTCTCCGCATCTTTTTGAAGGCGTTCCTGCATACCTTCATAAATTTCCTGGATAATCACCGCGGCTTCTTTTTGATCATCATGGGAGACGGTCTCAATGCGTTTTACTTCTCCAAGCCCCTCGTCCATCACGTCATATAGAATCGCCTCTTTGGACGTGTAGTAATGATAAATCGCACCCGTACTAAATCCGGCCCGCTCCGCAATTCCTCGGAGTGTCGTGCCTTTAATGCCCTGTTCGACGATGATTTCACGCGCGGCTTGTAAAATTTTCAACTTTCCTTCGTTCATCATCATCTCGCACCCTCCTCTGTTTTCATCGCTCATTATACCATAATGATGTGGCGAACTTTCGACACTTCCATGTGAGCTCACGCCTTCTATTGACAGCGTTTACAACAATTTGTTACACTTTTCACATAAACATAACGAACGTTCGGTATGTTTAGTCTTTGCATTTATTTTTGATCATCTCATTTTCGAAAGGAGTGTCATGTTATGTTTTTCTTCGAATCAATCCCTTGGTATAACGTCGTCATGTGGTTCGTCGTTCTTGGGCTATTGATGGGGTTGAACGAGTTCGTCCGTTCCGGTAAACGGGCAAGTCAACTTATGTTCATGGCGTTACCGATCGCACTGACTCCAATCTGGTTGTTTGTCGTCGATTCCGAAATTACGTCGTGGTTTCATTGGGTGAAGGTGTATTCGGCACTCACCGGCGCGCTCATCTACATGGTCATCCGCTTCACGAACTATCATAAGAAACATCCTTGGTATTTAGTACTCGTTCCGGCCATTCTTGCCATCAATATCATGGAGGCCGTCATACGAGAGTTTCAAGTCGGCTTCATGAGTTTTGATGGCGTCGTCGATGGCATGACTTACATCTCCGGTGGGTGGAACTACGTCAACGCCTTCGCCGGAATTTTGAACATCCTCACGATTTGCGGATGGTTCGGGATCTTCGCGACGTCCGGCAAGCGAGTCGATATGATTTGGCCGGACCAGACAAAATTATGGATCATCGCATATGGGATTTGGAACATCTCCTACGTCTATTCGTGCGCACCCGGTAACGCATTTTATTCCGGATTTGCGTTGAACATTGCCGCAACCATCCCTGCCCTCCTTTGGGCGAAAGGAACATGGATGCAAAACCGTGCCCAAACGCTCTCGATTTGGATGATGTGGGTCATGACCTTCCCTTACTTCTTTGCGGTTGGTAGTACATTTAACGTGAGCGTCTCGTATAATCCCGCAGCGAACTGGACGCTCGCACTCATCAGTCTTGCCCTCAACGTCGTGCTCGCCGTCATGCAGGTATCACGTATTATGAAACGACGTCTCAATCCGTTGAAAGATGAGCTGTGGACCGATACCGAAGAATACAAACGAGTCGATGCGTTACGAGAGACAGAATCACCTAATCCTAAGACAGCATGACAACACCCCATAGTAGATGGAATTCGAATTCCGCTACTGTGGGGTGTTTTTTGTAGGACTCCATTGTAGTCATAGAGAATACAAACACGAAAGAATGATGACAATGATTTTATGGATTAACGGTGCATTCGGTTCTGGCAAGACGACCTGTGCCAAAATACTTGAGAAACAATTGCCGAACGCGTTTCTCTATGACCCGGAACAGGCCGGCTTTTTCATTCGGGACCAATTGCCGAAAAGTCTTCAACAGCCCGATTTTCAGCACCATCCGGAATGGCGAGAGTTCAACTATCGGATGCTGTCGAAGATTGCCACGTCCTTCGATGGGGTCATCCTCGTTCCGATGACACTGGTGGACGCAACGTATGTAGATGAAATCATCGGTCGACTTCAGCGAGACGGTGTCGACGTACGTCACCTCATCCTTGAAGCGAATCGACAGACGCTCGTGAAGCGACTGAATAAACGCTTCGAATGGTTCAACTCTTGGGGCAAAGCGCAGATCGATCGCTGCCAGTCCGCATTCGAATCTGACATCCGTGCAGAAAAAATTATAACGGACCATCGATCAAAACAGGATGTTGCGCGAGCGGTCGCCGATCACGTCGGTCTCACACTTTCCTCAAAATGATTCAGATTCATACATCGCTTCGACCGGCTCGTCTTCCCATCGGATGACGAGCTCGCTTGCATGGGATAGACTCAGCTCCACTGTCTCACACGTCGTATCGGTCAACCACATGCAGCGAAATAACAGTTGGCGATAACCATACAACTCATCGACAATCTCGAAACGTCCATTTTTAACGAACTGACTGAGTTGCTCGATTGGACACATCAAATAGGTCGTTTCACTAAAGCGTGTAAGGGAAGAAGAATCCCGGTCCACGTTCGAGATGGTCACGGTGGCACGACCCGTCCATACCGCTTCCTTTTTGAACAAGTCACGAATCCCATCCGCAAAGACGAGACGGATTGTCGAACCCGTCACAGTCGCTTCTGTGATGACCGCATCATGCAGGGAAAGCGGGACGTTACGGTTTCGCATCGTATATTGTTTCATCGAATTCCTCCTGAACTTACATTTTCGAAAGAATCATACTTATCTCATTTGGATTGAAACCGGATCAATTAAAAATAAATTAGATGCCTCTTCATACTCAATTACTTCAGCAGTAATACGTATATTATGACCAATTCCAAAAGGGTCTGGAATATTTTCGCCAGTTAAATTTAAATCATTATAATTCACATCACGGAGCTGAAAATTAGGACCTGGTGTTTCTCCTTCAGTATAGTCTCCTACAAGTATCAAATAGTCGAATCGAGTATCATAACTTCCGTGTTTATTTACGTATGCAGTGTGCGCATCAAATTCAATCAATCTACCTTCATACTCTTTTGCAAAATCTAGAAGCAACGGATCCGACTCGAAATCTACGCTCAATACAGCATTTAATTCTTCACTATTATCTCTCGTAAGTGTTTCGGGTTCTTCTTCAGTTACCTCTTCAACCTCTTCATCATTTTCTGAACTATCTTTCTCATCTTTAGAACGGTTGCTCTCACTTGATTCATCATTTTCAAATGTGTGATATGTGATGATAACTTCTTCATCCTCCGCAACCCATTGTCCTTCGGAGTAATCTGTTTTCCCGCCTATAGAAACTTCTTCAATTTCTCCATCTTTTGTAATCCAACCAGTAATCAAATCCTCAACTGCATTTGTTTTGATGTCTTTAAATCCACTTTTTTCAAGGTCAGCCATCACTTCTTTATAGTTTTCGCCTTCATAATAGCTAGCAGATGTAGGAATTTTTATTTGACCTTCATGGTCACTTGCCTCATCCCCACATCCAACTAGAATTGAAGTCAGACTAAAAATCATTATGCCGTTTAAAATTTTTCTGTCCATAAGTCATTATCCTCCTGAAAATCGAATCATCTTTTTATAAAGTATGGCAATAATGATATTAAATTACCATATGAAAATTATATTTTTAACGAATTTCCATTTTATACTTTCTGAAATATGTAGTTCTCCACTTGTTTCGTATAACTCGGTCCCTTCATCGTCTTCCTCACTTCGGCTACATCCACGTCTTTCCCTTTCGGCAATTGAAAATACTCGTCGAGCCCCGTCTGAATGAGTTCATTTGTACTTCCTATGACCCCAATCAACTCGAACGCCTCATCAAATCGCGCCAACGTCGCGTCTCCATGACTATCGTTACAGATTTTACGAACGAGAAAGCCCATATCGGGCATAGCCCGCCTTTAGGCATGGGATGAAAGTGAGTTCGGATATGTTTACATCCGACATTCGGGTATACTTATCCCATAGACAAGAACAAGTCTCTAAAACGTCTGTGTCCATCGTCCCTTGAAAATCGTCTACGGTTCGGTCATGAAAACATATGACCGGTAAAACGATGCCTGTCGTCATGCAAAAGACGCTAAAACATCAGATGGACACACCTGCAACGACCTGTGGTGGATGGTAACAGTCCACCAGCCTGAGAACCTATAGGGTCTGTCTCAGGAGGGGTGATGGCACACCCTCATCTGAAGGCTTGAGCAAAACAGAAATGGACTGCGCTCGCACAAGCACTTCAGAATCCCACAGTTTTAATCGTGGGAGTGTCAAAGAGCAAGATGCCACCCGGCTTCAAATAATGTTTCGTCGCCTGACCGACAAACCCCGCATATTGCGAGATGATCAAGTCAACGGGTTCGATGTCGAGCGGCTGCGTATAGTCCTGACCAAAAAATTCAATCGTACACGGCTCATCATATTCCTTTCGTTGATCCATCAGCTCCTGTACCGTTTCAATTTGCTTGAAGAAACGAATCGTCCCTTTGAAACTGTCGACATAGATGACATGAGGGATGACGAGGGAAGGGGCGACGTCGACGTGACTTCCCGGATAAAGCCCCCGCTTCACATCAAAAGTATCAGCAATCGTTTCATACACTTGTTTTCGGTCCTCGATTTTTTGTGCATACGTCTCATACATGTCTGTCACTTGTTCACGGTTCATCTAGACCCTCCTAGTATAAGTATCCAAGCAAATCGAGTGTTCCGTCGGTCCAACGTTTGTCTCCCACTTGACGAATCATCAATTCTTCAAACGACGCCTCCCCAATCCCGCGTGTCGTCTGATTCTCGTCATTGATTTTAAGCCACGTGCATGCGTTAGATACCGTGTGAAACCCGATGCGTTCGTAAAGGTCTGTTCGGTCTGCGAATAACAAGAGAAAGTCGATTGAGTACTCTTCTCCGAGAGCAATGACTTTTTCCATCAGTGCACGTCCGACCCCACGTCCCCGCACTTCTTCCCGGACACATAAATCGATGATGCCGAGCACGTGAATCGGTTCCCCGTTCATATTCATCACACGAAAGTCTAACCCGACTTGTCCAATAATCCGTTCGTCTTCATACGCGATGAGTCGGAGATGGGGCAACTGCTTGAAGCAGCGACGATTCGGATAGATAGAAGGAAACGCGTGTTGCAGTAGCTCGGTCAGCTCCTTATCCATCGATTCTGAAAGGGTCATTTCGAGGTGTTGCTCGATTCTCATCTCTTCTCCCCTTCCGATTGAAGGCGCCCATACCGAACGACATGAACCCCGTTCGGCATCAGCTGTTGCTCAATCACGTCGAGTTGCAGTGGCAAGATATTGCCGTCTTGGAAAAGTCGTTTGCCTGACCCGATGATGATGGGATACATGATCAGTCGATATTCATCGATGAGATTGTTTGCGAGTAGCGTGTGCACGAGTTCACCACTTCCCCAGACGTGTAAATCGGGTCCCTTTTCTTGTTTGAGTCGTTTCAACGCTTCGACCGGTTCTGTCAAAAATGTGGTCGCTTCCCATCGCGAGTCCGTTGTCTGCCGCGTGACCACATACTTCATCGCCCGGTTTGCTTCCGGCCAGACATCATCATGGTTCGGCCAGTAACTCGCCCATTGGTCATAAGTCTTTCGACCGAGCAACAGATCAAATTCACTATGCATTTGCGTCCGAATCCAAATTCCAAGCTCTTGGCTCGAGAAAGGCTCCGTCCATCCCCCATGCATGAAATCCCCACTCATGTCCTCTTCTTTCCCACCCGGTGCTTGAATCACACCGTCCAATGTCAGATGTTCAAGTACAATGATTTTTCTCATCTCTGACTCCCCTTTCGGCTGTTTGCAAAAAAAGCCCCCGATTGAATCAATCGAAGGCATGTTACATTCATCTTATTCTACTTTTTCCAACCAAGCTACCGTCTCGACATGAATTATTCGCTTTACATTATACAAAATGACGGAAGACTTTCACCTTTACATCTCGCACCCTAAAATAAGCAAAAAGCTCAATAGATGTATTCGTTTAGCAGTTGCAACATATCGCTTTCCATTTCTAAAATTTCATCACGTTTCGTTTCATCCCAAACACCAAAATTCTTGCTTCTTATCGCCATCATTTGTAACTTCAGACTTTGAGTCGAAAAAATATTTCGCCAATTTTCAAGTTTGGCAAGTGGATCAAGATTACCGAATGAAGAATTCTGACTAGCCACGATCAAACATAGATTCCCGAAGCAGTGTAGCAAATCATCAGACATTTTCGATTTTCCTTCGGTTACGTTTGGATTTTGCGGATACCAATGCTCAATTGAACGTCTATATGTAAAGTGGAAATCATCAAACTTGATGGTAGTATAGTCTGATTTCAACTTTTGTCTGTTTTTCCATAACACATAGTCGGTTAAGTTAAAAGCATATACAGGCACAAAATGATCGTACCTTAAACTGTGAGCATCAAGTTCGCTATCGTTACATATTCTTTCTTTTGCAAATTTCTTAGACATAGACTCCAGAAAGGTAGAGAATTTTTTACCGAAGTCAGTCTCATTTAACTCGTCTGCATGTTCGAATAAAAATTTGAGCGTTGAATATAGCCATTTAGTATCTTTATAAGCTGTAAATGTGACCGCAAACATTGATTGCAACATCAATATTTCGTGATTATTGGTCGAAAAAGAATTTTTATCAAATCGCGTTTGGACATATAAATGCCCTCTCGCTTTTTCGTTCTTGTCTTCGCGATAGGATTTTTGTAGAAACCATTCTCCCTCTTTGCGCCTATTAGTCGTTTCAAGAGAATTCCGGATGATCAAATTATCAAAAATAAATTTCGCTTTCAGTAAATTTTCCCCGAATCTCAGTATCCATCGACTATCTCTTGAAGATACTTGAAAAGCTGATTTCAGTTTTTTATCATCCAAGTGGATTGAGTCCTCTTCTACATGATCAGTCAAATACAAAACATAATAAAGAAATGTATTGAAATTCACAATACATCGATATTTATTGGAATTCTCGTTCTCTATAGACTCCACATCTGCATCAGCACTATTCATCGACGTTTCGTCAATGGCGCTAATGAGCGATTTTTTATTTTCCTTGTTAACGACCATTTTTGAATAGATATTTTTAAGATTATATCCATACCTCCAAGAATTCTTTCCTGGTTCATATTCACTCCACTCGCAATTAAATACTTTTTCTCGTTCTTCGTCCGCATCTGATCCCTTTGTTTTTTTATTGAAAAACTGAATACAAGGGGTTTCGAATTCGGAACAAGCATCCCAAACTTTAGCGAATTTTTGAACTTTGGCAAATGCGACTCCTTCTGCAACAAGTCGTTGCATTAGCTCAGCTTTTATAATTTCATGATATTCCAATTGTTCACCGCGTGAATTGAATCGTTCGAAATAGAGTTTAACATCTAAGTTTTCAGGCATCTCACTAATAAAAATTTTCACATTTCGGAAAAGGTATCGATAGAATGTTTCAATTGAAATGTTTCGATAGTCATTAGAACCTATATGTTCTTTCAGAGCGCTCACTGTTTCATCATAACCACGACATAATTCATTGCCTGACGTTTCTTCAGTTATGCTCTCGTTTAAAAATAAACTTTTTAACGTAGCATTAGATTCTTTTCGTGCTGAAAAGCACAAATTGATTTTTTTAACGAACTTTGTGGAAGGAGCATATTCATTTTGAATCGCAAGAGCAATCAGGAGTATAGAAGTAAATCGCTGTTGCCCATCGATGATCGAGTATTCATCCCCATCTTTACTTACGACGAGAGTGCCTATAAAATACTCGGAACGATTTTCTTTGATCGAATCGAGTACATCTATTATCAGTTGTGTGATTTCCACGTCAGTCCACGCAAAATTCCGTTGATACAGTGGGACTGAATAGCTAGTACCATTCAGTAAATCAAATATAGATAGAGGATTGTTCACCTTTTCGTCTCCTGATTAAGCTTATTTACAATGTCCGAAGCAGTTAGATTGCCAAGTAAATCAGTATCAATTCGGGCAACAAATTCACGTGGAGTAGCCGAAACTGCTAATTCTTGAAACAGCTTCTGACTTTTTTTCTTTTGGAATGTTCCGCTCGCTGCATAATTTGCGAGTGTGGTATCGTATATTGCTTTTGCAGCAGTTCTTGGATAAAACGCCCAGACGAAAATCTTCTCACACGTTTCTCGGTCGAGCGCTTCCGCTCCAAAACGATCTATAAATGTTGCGAGTAGGTTAGTGAATAGATTGATGTTTCTGGAATATTTGCTTTTCTTGCTGTTCAGGATCTCTTGAAGTTCATCTGAAAGAAAGCCATCTATTATACTGTCCTCATAGAAATTATTTTTGAAAAGGTCATATGAGAATTCGATAAAATCAAAGAAGGCACTCCCATTAATTATTGGCATACAAATCGAATTAGGGAATCCAATTTCGTGGTTAAGTAATTCTTCGTATAACCGCAAGTAGGGATATGACGAATTTTGAAGATCAACGCCCTTGAAATCATCAATAAAACGCTCAGTGAATTTTAGTTCATTACCATACTTTTTTCGAGACAAGCCTGAATCACCGTTTACCCAACGTCTTATTCTAAATAAATGCTTGTCAAATAAATCGCGAAGATTAAATTCTTTGTCATTAACAAATTCTTCCCATTTTTCGATGGTACGTTCTGTCGGATCTTTAATTGATCGTAAATGATAGGCTTTCAACAAATCGTGAGGTTCTAAGGCCTTGCCACGGTTATTTTGGGAATCAAACAGCTGAAAAGCTTCTGTTAATCCTTCTGATGGCATCTCGATGACAGAAACTTTGCAATGATTCATCATAAAGTTGCTGATTACGTCGACTTCTTCTTTCGAAATTAATCCACAAAGAATACGCCATTCATCGTAGTTTTCTTTTGCATGAAGCTGTGAGGCGCCTATGTAATTTGCGTTTAATAAGTTACTAGCACCATCAGGCAAATTGTCTTTTGCAGCAAAGTACAGAAATAATGAAATTGAAATCAAACGTTGCTGTCCATCCACGATGTCTATATTTTCATTGTCTTTATGATGCAAAATGATTGAGCCGATTCGATATTCACTCACGTTCTTATCAATAGCTTCTCGTATATCATAAAAAAGGTTGCGAATATGCCTACGTTCCCATTTATATGGTCGCTGATACTCTGGGATTTTAAGATGTCCATTTTGCAGAACTTTTCCTATTGATTGCACTGAAAAGATAATTTTACTCATCGTTCGTCTCCATGTGGATTCAATTTTTTTAATAAACGTTCATTCATTGTTTACTACTTTAAACGCATCAATCATTACGTGCTTCTGTCCCTTTATCGTGTATTATGTAGAAAATCATTCTATTCTTTATTATCGACAAGTTGCATAGAATGATGCGCTAGAAAGAAGATATTATTTGATATGCGTCTATGAAAGGTAATTTTTGGTGGCATTCTATATCCATTTCTTTGATTCTTCACTCATTTGTTTTTCCCTTTAAATAACGCACCAGCATAAACATCAACTCTTTTTACCAAGTAGTGATGTCCTTCCACACGGTAAGAAGTTTTCTGAATACATTTCCGATGAATAAATAAAAAGAGGTTTTTAAAGTCTTGAGTCCATCCCAAAACCTTAAAAACCCCTTATCTACCATGTACTTTTCAAGCTTACTTTTCAAATTTCTCCATCCACGCCACCGTCTCCACATGCGCCGTATGCGGGAACATGTCGACCGGTGTCACTTCCATCAAGCGATAACCACGGTCGGCGAGGTAACGCATATCGCGCGCCTGCGTCGCGACGTTACACGAGACGTATACAATTCGCTTCGGTCCCATCTCGACCATCGTCTCTAGGAACGATTCGGCACAGCCTTTTCGTGGTGGGTCGACGACGATCACGTCCGGATCCACGCCATCTTTCTTCCACTGTGGAAGCACATCTTCTGCTGCACCACATGCGTACGTCACATTGTCGATCTCATTGACGAGCGCATTTTGTTTCGCATCCTCAATCGCTTCTGGAACGACTTCAACACCATACACGTGCGCCGCCTTCCGAGCGAGGAATAGACTGATCGTCCCGATACCGCAATAGGCATCGACGACTTGTTCCGTACCTGACAGTTGTGCGTACTCTAACGCCTTTCCGTACAACTTCTCCGTTTGGACCGGGTTCACTTGGAAGAACGAGTGCGGAGAGATCGTGAATGTGAGTCCTGCAATCTTATCCTCAATCGTCTCGTGGCCGTAGAGCAACTTGTTCGTCGCCCCGAGGATGACGTTCGTCTTGTCCGGGTTGACGTTTTGCATGATTGACGTCACGTCTGGAAGACGCTCGACGATATCGGCGACAATCTCATTCACGCCTTTTAGCTTCGTCGTCTTCGTGATGAGGACGATCATCAGTTCACCCGAATGGTACCCGTAACGGGCCATGACGTGACGGATGACCCCGCGTCCTGTCTTCTCGTCATACGCCGGCACACCGCGAGCATCCAACACATCACGGACGATTTGGATCGCCTGATCATTGCGCTCATCTTGAATCAAACATTCATTCATCTCGACGATGTCATGGGAACGAGGACGATAAAAGCCTGAGACGAGACGGTCCCCTTCTTGTTTGAACGGGACTTGTGCCTTGTTGCGGTAGCGCCAAGGTTCTGGCATGCCAATAGTGTCATGGACCGGCACGTCGAACTGACCGAGACGCTTGAGCGCATCGACGACGCGTTCTCGTTTCTGGCGAAGTTGCCCTTCATAACTGAAATGTTGTAGCTGACAGCCGCCACATTGATAAAAGATCGGGCACGGCGGCTCGACGCGGTCGGCGCTCGCTTCTTTCACGTTCAACAATCGGGCGAACCCGTACTGCTTGTTCGTCTTCGTCACGACGATTTCGACCATCTCTCCCGGCAACGCGTTCGGCACGAACAGCGTATAGCCGTCAACACGGGCCACACCCGCCCCTTCGTGGGTCAGGTCGTGGACGTGGACATCGAGACGATCATTCTTTTTCACTGGTAGCATACGAATGCTCCTTCCATTGCAAATAGGAATGACTGATGTCGTCATTCCTATCTTTTCACTCTGCTTTATCGAGCGAAACATTGAACAATTGCTTGATCATCTGTTCGCGTTCATATTGTGCATTCAAATCTTCCATTTCGCGGATTCGGGCGTTCGGTGCGAGCACCGTCAAGTGACGGAATAAGTTCCGCATCTCACCTGTGCACTCCCCGCCATACTCGCCATCGATGTTCAGACTCATCGGCTCGGTCGTCTTCATCCGGACGCGGCTCGTCTTCACGTGCTCGACGAGTGAGCTGGATAAGTGCTCACCCCGAAGGAGAAGGCGGACGACATGGATGAATTCGAACAAGTTACATTTCCGTAAAATGAACAGGTCGAACAACCCGTCATTCAACGACGCGTGTGGTGAGATTTTTTCAAATCCACCGACCGAGTTCGAGTTCGATGTAAGGAAGACCATGACTTCGCCTTGGAACGTCCCTTCATCGTGCTCAAGTTCGATGTACGTCGGTTTGATGAGTGGAAGTTTCTCCATTCCCTTCACGTAATAGGCGAGCTGTCCGAGTGCCGTCTTCAACTTCGATGGCACCTCATATGAGAGTTCAGTCATGATACCGCCGCCGGCGATATTGATGAAATAGTGGATGTCACCTTTCTCGCCTTCGATTTCCCCGAGGTCGACCGGCATCTCGAACCCGTCACAGATGACGTCGAGTGCACCGACCACACTTAGTGGGATCCGCATCGCCCGAGCGAAGTCGTTCGTCGTCCCGACTGGAATGAGTCCAATCGTCGGTCGATTCTCAAGCGGGGCGAGCCCGGAGATGACTTCGTTCAATGTCCCGTCTCCACCTGCGGCGATGATGAGGTCGAACTCGGCTTCTGAGGCCCGTTTTGCTTCGAGCGTGGCATCACCAATCGCTTTCGTCGCATACGTCGACGTCTCATAACCCGCATCCTCGAGGCGGTTCAAAATGTACGGGAGTTCCCGTTTGATCACTTCTTTACCAGATGTCGGGTTATAAATGACCCGCGCACGTTTCCGTTGCATATTGATTCTCTCCCCTGTGCTCAACTCGAGCGAAAAGCGAGACACAAGTGTCTCGCCGCCTGCTTAGCGTTTTGCCATCTCTTCGTGGAACAAGCCATCGAGGAGTGCCGGGTTCGCCATCCCTTTCGTCTGTTTCATGATTTGGCCGATGATGAAGCCTTTCGCACGGTCTTTCCCGTTCTTGAAGTCTTCGATCATTTGCGGGTGTGCCTCGAACAATTCGAGGATGTAACCACGTAACAAGTTCTCGTCCGAGATTTGGGCGAGACCGTTCGCTTCGACATACGCTTTCGGCTCAGCGCCTTCTTCCATCATCGCCGTGAAGACACGCTTCGCGATTTTCGATGAAATCGTCCCTTCCGCAATCAAGCGGATGAGCTCAGCGAGTGATTCCGGTGTCAACTTCATCGTCTCGACCGTTTCATTCGTCTTGTTCAAGTGACCGAGCACTTCACCCATGAGCCAGTTCGCTGCCGCTTTTGGCTCCGCTCCAGCCGCTGTCGTCGCTTCGAAGAAGTCTGAGAACTCACGCGTTGACGTGAGGGCTTTCGCGTCGTATGCCGAGAGACCGTATTGGCTCATGTAGCGTTCACGACGTGCTGCCGGCATCTCTGGAATCGTCGCGCGGATGCGCTCTTTCCATGCCTCATCGATTTCGAGACGGACGAGGTCCGGTTCTGGGAAGTAACGATAGTCCGCTGCTCCTTCTTTGACACGCATGAGAATCGTCTTTTTCGCCGCTTCGTCGTAACGGAGCGTCTCTTGACGCATGACGCCACCTGAGAGAAGCAATTTGCGATGACGCGTTTCTTCATAGTCGAGTGCCTTCAAGACGTTTGAGAACGAGTTCAAGTTCTTGAGTTCCGTCTTCGTACCGAACTTCTCCTGTCCGAATGGACGGACCGAGATGTTACAGTCACAACGAAGTGAACCCTCTTCCATCTTGACGTCCGAGACGCCAGCGAATGAGAGGACTTCTTTCAAGCGCTCGAGGTATGCGACCGCGTCTTTCGGTGAGCGCATGTCCGCTTCACTGACAATCTCGATGAGCGGTGAGCCGGTCCGGTTGAAGTCGACGACCGAGTGTTTCTCGCCCGTATGGTTCATCTTCCCGGCATCTTCTTCCAAGTGCACGCGCTCGATGCGGAATCGTTTGATCTCGCCGTCCACTTCGACGTCGACGTGACCGTTCGAACCAATCGGTTTATCGAACTGAGAGATTTGATATGCTTTCGGCGTATCTGGGTAGAAGTAGTTCTTCCGGTCGAACTTCGTATCTGTCGCAATCTCACAGTTGAGTGCCATTGCCGCCTTGATGGCGAGGTTGACCGCTTCTTCGTTCAATTTAGGCAAGACGCCCGGGTGTCCAAGACAAATCGGACACGTCTGTGTATTCGTTTCGGCACCGTAAGTGCGTGAGCAGCCACACCAAATCTTCGACTTCGTGCTCAGCTCGGCGTGCACCTCGATCCCGATGATCGTTTCAAAGTTCATCGTACGTCCTCCTTAGAGCTGTGGCATCTTGAAACCGCCGTTTGCTTGTTCAAAAGCATGGGCCACGCGGTAAAGTGTTGATTCATCAAAGTAGTTCCCGATAATTTGAAGACCGACCGGGAGACCTTCTGAAAGACCTGCCGGAACTGAGATAGCCGGGATACCGACCAAGTTGACCGGAATCGTCATGATATCGTTCGCGTACATCGTGAGCGGATCGTCGAGCTGTTCACCGAGTTTGAACGCTGTCGTCGGAGCGGTTGGTCCAACGATGGCATCATACTCTTCGAACACTTTCGCGAAGTCCTGCTTCATGAGGGTACGGACTTGTTGGGCTTTCTTGTAGAACGCATCGTAGTAACCAGAGCTGAGGGCATATGTTCCGAGCATGATCCGGCGTTTGACCTCGTCCCCGAACCCTTGTTCACGCGAATACGTGAACACCTCGTCGAGCGTGTCCGCTTCGGCGCGACGTCCGTAACGGATGCCGTCGAAACGAGCCAAGTTTGAAGAGGCTTCTGATGAGGCGAGCAAGTAGTACGCCGAGAGGGCATACTTCACAGACGGAATCGAAACCGTCTCGATCGTTGCACCGAGAGACTTGAGCGTCTCGATCGCTTGTTCAATCTGTTCACGGACGCCAGGTGCGACACCTTCTGCCATGAACTCTTCCGGAAGTGCGAACTTCATGCCCGTCAAATCCTGGTTGAGCGCTGCCGTATAGTCCGGCACCTCGACCTCAGCCGACGTCGAGTCCATGTCGCAATGACCCGCAATCGTATTCAATAAGTAAGCATTGTCTTCAACGGTACGTGTGAGCGGACCGATTTGGTCAAGTGAAGACGCGAAGGCGACGAGGCCGAAGCGTGAGACAAGACCGTATGTCGGCTTCATCCCGACGACACCACAATATGCGGCTGGTTGACGAATCGAACCACCCGTATCCGAACCGAGGCTGAAGAGGACTTGCCCAGCTGCGACCGATGCCGCTGAACCGCCTGAAGAACCTCCTGGTACACGTGTCGGGTCCCATGGGTTACGAACCGGCTTGAATGCCGAGTTCTCGTTTGATGAACCCATGGCGAACTCGTCCATGTTCAACTTCCCGATTGTGACGGCTCCGGCGTCATGAAGACGCTCGACGACCGTCGCATCGTGTGCAGGGACGAAGTTCTCGAGGAACGTCGAGGCACATGTCGTCCGCATCCCTTTTGTGACGATATTGTCTTTCACACCAATCGGCATCCCGAAGAGCGGGTTGTCTGATGTTTTCGCAAGTTCATCCATACGTTTCGCTTGCTCGAACGCTTCTTCATTGAGTGTCAAGAACGCACCGATTTGATCATCCGTCGCTTCGATGCGATCGAACGATTCTTTGACGAGGTCCGTGACCGTGACTTCGCCTTCTTTTAATAACGTATGCAGTTTCGCTACACCGTGGTCAAATAAACTCATGAAAGGCCTCCTTACTCAAAGACCGCAGGGACACGGACTTGACCGTTCTCCCAGTCAGGCGCCATCCGTTCGACTTCCTCACGTGGAAGCGATGGACGGACCTCGTCTTTGCGTAGTACGTTTTTCAAATCTAGGGCATGGGTCGTCGGTTCGACGCCCGTTGTATCCAGCTCATCGAGTTGCTCGGCGAACTCGAGAATTTTTGTCAATTGCTCCGTGAAGTGCGTCACTTCTTCATCTGTGATCGCAAGTCGGGCAAGTCCGGCGACGTGCCGAACTTCAGCTTCTGTAATACGAGCCAAAATTCCCACCTCCAACAGTTTTCAATACATCGTTCATTATCATACCACTTTTTCATAAGACAAAAAAGAAAATCTATCTTGTGAGAAAATGTCTCCTTTTTGAGAAACTAGGGAAATCTTCCCTGAATATTGACCCGCTTTCGAAATCAGCTATACGGTCGGTGACGAATTCTGATTATGCTAAAGATAGAAAAGATTCGTAAGGAGGGATCGTATGTCGATCCGGAATAAACTGATCACTGCGTTTAGCATCATGTTTGTGCTACTTCTTGGTGTGAGCGGTTACTCTTGGTATGCCTTGAACGCATCAAAAGCAGCCCAGGAGGACATGACCGTCTCCTGGGTACCAGGAATGGACCAAATCCATCAAGTCGATAAGCAATTGCTTGAAATTCGCCGTCATTTGATTCGTCACGCACTCGTCGAGGACGCGGTGACGAAACAAAATATCGAGCGAGACATTCAAGCATCCGTCGCCATCTTAGAACAACGGATGGACGGCTATGAAGACACGATTATCATGGAAGAAGATCAACAGCTCTTCGATCAAGCAAGTTCTGATTGGGCCAACTTCCAAACCGTTATGACTGAACTCATCCGTATTTCTAACGAAGAAGGAACCGCTGCCGCTGAAACGTATATTCGCGATACAGCGGATGCAAGCGCTGACACGCTCTCGAACTCTCTCGGTCTACTCGTCAACTTGAACCGGGAAGAGATTCAAACGGATACGGCAGCAGCTGCCAAGATGTTTGAGCAAGTACAACTCACACTATTCATCGTCCTCGGGGTCGCGGCTGTCATGACGATTCTCATGATGCTCTTCATCTTCCGCTCCATCTTTGAACCACTCAAAGAGTTCAAGACGAAGATGCGTGAGCTCGCCACGAGCGAAGGCGATTTGACGACGTCAATCCCTGTGAAGCGCCGCGACGAGTTCGCCGGACTCGCACGCGACTTTAACCAGTTCATCGCCAACTTGCGTCAGTTGATTCTTCAAGTGAACGACGTGACGACTGGTGTGTCAAAACAATCAACCCATATGTACGAAGAGTTGAAAGAACTTGATACGTACATGACGACGACCGCTGCGACGACAGAAGATTTGACCGCCGGCATGCAACAGACGGCGGCGAGCGCTCAAGAGATGAACGCCTCCGCGTCGGATATGGAGCGAACGATTCAACATATCGTGACGATGGCCGATGAACGGAAAGACGAAGCGAGACAAATCGATGAACGTGCCCTCTCTCTCAAGTCACATGCGGTGGAAGCGAAAGAAAACGCCATCAGCGTCCTTAAATCGACCCGTACGAACTTGGAGAAAGCGATGCAAGATGCGAAAGCCGTGCGTGAGATTGCGACACTTACGAACGACATTCTCGATATCGCCGCACAGACGAACCTGTTGTCACTCAACGCATCGATTGAAGCGGCTCGTGCCGGAGAGGCCGGACGCGGATTCGCCGTCGTCGCCGACGAGATTCGAAAACTCGCCGAAACGAGCCGGACGACCGTCGAACGCATTCAAGTCATCTCGACGACCGTCCTTCATTCGGTCGATCATTTGAATGAAAGCTCAGGACAGATGCTCCACTTCCTCGACACGAACGTCTTGAAAGACTATGACCAACTCGAAGAGGCAGCCGGACAATATAGCGAGGACGCAGGACGCTTTGAAACGACCGCGACCGAGTTCGCCACTGCCGCCGGAGAACTTGAACAACTGACGTCGAACATGATTGGCGTCATTCAGGACGTCGCGACGACCGTCAACAACGGTGCGCTCGGTACGCAAGAAATCGCCGAAAAAGTGACGATGTCCGTCGAACGGTTCGCCGAGTTAAACCATGCGACGGAACAGTCGCAACAAAAGATGGAAGAACTTGATTCACTGATTCGCCAATTCAAGGTATGACAAAAACCCGTCGGCACATGTGTCCGACGGGTTTTCTCATCAAGCGGCAGATTGCGCCACTTCTTTTTTTCGTTCGAGTTCGAATCGTTTCGTCTCGGCGACAACGACACCTGAGAGGAACAAGAGTCCAATCAAGTTCGGGATCGCCATGAGACCGTTGAACACATCCGAGATGGACCAAATCAAATTCAAGTTCGTCGTCATCGCACCGAGTCCTGCGACTAAAATATAAAGGACACGATACGGGACAATCACTTTTTCCCCAAGTAAATAATACGCTGAACGTTCGCCGTAATAGCACCAACCGAGAACGGTCGAATAGGCGAAGAAGACGAGCGAAATCGTCACGATGATTTCACCGATCGGTCCTAAGAAGTAAGCGAACGAGGCTTGCGTCAAGGCAATTCCTTCAAGCCCTTCCGTATATTGACCACCCATGACAATCGTGAGTCCTGTGATGGAACAGACGATGAGTGTGTCGATCAACACTTGTGTCATCGAGACGAGTGCTTGACGTCCCGGGAAGTCGGTCTTCGCTGCCGCTGCCGCGATCGGTGCAGATCCAAGCCCTGCCTCGTTAGAGAACACACCGCGCGCGACCCCGTAGCGAATCGCGGCACCTAACGCCCCCCCACCGATGGCTTCGGCACTAAATGTACTCGAGAACATCGTCGACAAGGCACCCGGTACCAATTCCAGGTTCATGATGAGAATCACGAGCCCACTCCCGACATATGCGAAAATCATGAACGGAACGAAGATTCCGACGACTTTCCCGATTGATTTGACACCACCTAAAATGACGAATGCCGTGACCGCCATCATGACGATCCCTGTCACAACCATTGGGACGTTGAACGAATTGTTCAAGGCGAGACTGATCGAGTTCGTCTGGACCCCGTTCCCAATCCCAAAGGCTGCGACCGATGCGAATAAGGCAAACAATATGCCGAGCCACTTTTTCTTTAGACCGTGTTCTAAGTAATACATCGGTCCACCGGCAATCTCACCTCGTTCATCGACGACACGATATTTGACGGCAAGGATGGCCTCGGCGTACTTTGTCGCCATCCCGACGAAACCAGATAACCACATCCAAACGACAGCACCCGGTCCCCCGAGGACAATCGCCGTTGCGACACCAACCATGTTTCCCGTACCGACTGTGGCCGCTAAAGCCGTCATGAGTGCTTGGAAATGAGAGATGTCCCCTCGTTGCTTTTTCTTCGGTTGTTCTTGTTTTGGGATAAATGCCTCTTTCAGACCGACCCCAAGTCGCGTCACTTGGATAAATCCGAGACGGACGGTCAGGAAGATTCCTGTCCCGACGAGTAAGATAAGTAAATGTGGCCCCCAGACGAGATTCGATAAACTCGCCAGCCAACTTTCAATTTGATTCACAGTGTTGCTCTCCTCCTACGTTCTTGATTTGAGCGCTCTCCCTTTATTTTTCAGAACATTCACAATCGAGTCAAGGTACACCGCCTAAAGAAAGCGTTTTCAATACGTTATATAATTGTAATATTTTCCCTGAACCCTTATTCTTAAAAGCTTCTTAAAATTTATTTCGAAATATGATTGTAATATATCTTAGAATCCATAAACAGCGATTTTACAATCCATACGAATCGTTGATCGTTAGACTGTACCTCAACGAGAAATCGATTCGTCGCGAAAGAAAAAACCGCTCGTGGCGGCTTTAGAGCAATGACCAAGTACAGGTTGGCGAGACTCCTGAGGGAATAGCAAGCAGCGACCGAAAGTTGCGATGCGGCTCACTGCTTGCTCCTAGGAAAGCGAGCCGTGCCTAACTTGGGCACAAAAAAGACTGTAGACGCATAGTTTGTCTACAGCCTAAGGCCAATTCGTTTTACGAACGAATGGCAGCCACGACTTCTTCGACGTGACCTTTCACTTTGACGTTGCGCCACTCTTGTTCGATATAGCCGTCCTCGTTGATCAAGAAAGTCGAACGGACGATGCCGTAATATTCTTTCCCGTAATTTTTCTTCAACTGCCAGACGCCGTAAAGCTCGGACACTTCATGTTCCTCGTCCACGAGTAAATCAAATGGGAGGTCATTCTTGGCGATAAAGTTTTGATGTTTCTTTTGACTGTCGGCCGATACCCCAAGGACGACCGCGCCTTCCATCTTCGGCAACGCATCGCGGAAATCGCATGCCTCGGTCGTGCAACCAGGTGTCGAATCTCGAGGATAGAAGTATAAGACGACTTTCTTACCGAGATAGTCCTTTAATGAAACCATCTCTCCGTTTTGGTTCGGTAATGAAAATGTTGGTGCGAGCATCTGCTGTTCCTCCTTAGCCAAACGATGGGTCGACAAGTTGTTCGTCATAGCCATCGATCGCTTCTTCTAATTTTGTCTTTAACGGGTCAAGCACTTCGATATACTCGACTGGATCTTCCGTTGCAGCCGCTTTTCGGAGCGTCTCCTCGTTATCGGTGTACCACGTCTCATACGCTTTGAAATAGTCGGTCATGATGGTTTGGTTCTCCTCGACCGTCAACGTTTCCGCCATGAGCAGGAAGACGTTATTGTCTGCCTCGAGCGCCATATAGTCCGTCTGTGCGTTGACTTGGTCATAGATCGGACCAGCCTCATCTTCCGGAATCTCGGCGAGACGGGCGTTCGCTTCGGCATTCACTCCGTACTCGTTCGCCTGGACCCCGATGAGCAAATCTCCGACCTCGGCAATCACGTCTTTCGGCAAAGCGGCCGGCGTGATGACGAGTGACCACTCATCCCCTTCCTTCACGGCGACTTTACTGAGTCGGTTCGGGAGCGGATTGCCGTCCGCATCGACCATCTCATGAACAATAAAAGCCACATCCTCATCCTCATTGACCCATCCCTTATAGATGTCACCCGGTGTGAGCTGACGCGTGACGGCTCCAGTCGCCGGGATATCGGTCAAGCGACCGGCATAATCAATTGCGGTCAATGCCTCGGCATCCCCCGATTCAAGCGCCGTTTGATAGTCTTCATATACTTTTGTGACCGCATCCGGCAACGCACGTTCCGTCTCTTTCACTACCGTCTCTTCCTCGTTCCCGCATGCTCCGAGCATGAAGACAAGGAGAAGCGGAATGAACCATTTTTTCATGTTGTTCGTCCTTTCAAAAGCCGTGTTCTCCCCCATCCTACCATGACTCGATTTCTCGCTCCAATGCCATGTGTTTCTGGAAAATTGTTTCACTAGGATTTCTACGATAATTTCGATACAATACAGACGTAAGCGCTTTAACGCTCAACATCACTTTAAGGGGGAACGAGAATGATTCCATACAAACATGAACCATTCACAGACTTTACACAAAAAGAGAATGCCGATGCGATTCAGGCGGCAATCGAGAAAGTGAACGGTGAGCTCGGGAAAGACTATCCGCTCGTAATCGGTGGGGAAAAGGTTACAACGGAAGGAAAAATCACGTCTTATAACCCGGCTAACAAAGAAGAAGTGATCGGTCGCGTCTCAAAAGCGAACCAAGAGCTCGCAGAACGTGCGATGCAAGAAGCACTCACAGCGTTTGACTCATGGCGCCATGTCGACCCAGCTGTCCGCGCCGACGTCTTGTTCAAAGCAGCGAACATCGTCCGCAAACGTAAGCACGAGTTCTCGGCTTACCTCGTCAAAGAAGCGGGTAAACCGTGGAACGAAGCAGATGCGGATACAGCGGAAGCGATCGACTTCATGGAGTACTATGCACGTCAAATGCTCGAACTTAAACCAGGCAAGAAAGTCGAGAGCCGTCCAGGCGAATACAACCGATATGACTACATCCCACTCGGGGTCGGGATCGTCATCAGCCCATGGAACTTCCCGTTCGCAATCATGGCCGGTACAGCGGTTGCGGCCATCGTTGCCGGTAACACGATTCTCTTGAAACCAGCTTCGACGACACCGATCGTCGCGGCGAAATTCGTCGAAGTGATGGAAGAGGCAGGTCTTCCAAAAGGCGTGCTCAACTTCATCCCAGGACCGGGTGCAGAAGTCGGGGACTACCTCGTCGACCATCCGAAGACACGTTTCATCAGCTTCACGGGATCGCGTGATGTGGGACTCCGCATCAACGAACGTGCCTCTAGATTGAACGAAGGTCAAATTTGGCTCAAACGCGTGATCGCGGAGATGGGCGGAAAAGATACGATCGTCGTCGACGAATCAGCCGACCTCGAGCTCGCTGCTCAATCGATCGTGAAATCGGCATTCGGTTTCTCTGGTCAGAAATGTTCGGCTTGTTCGCGTGCCGTCATCGTCGACAGCGTATACGATACGGTACTCGATCGCGTCGTCGAACTCACGAACGAACTCTCTGTCGGAAACACTGAGAAGAACGAACACTTCATGGGACCGGTCATCGATGCAGCTGCCTTCAAGAAAATCACATCGTACTTTGATGTCGCTAAAGAAGAAGGACGCATCGTCGCAGGTGGGAAAGCAGACGATTCAACAGGCTACTTCATCGAGCCGACTGTCGTCGCAGACGTCGACCCGAAAGCGCGTCTCATGCAAGAAGAGATCTTCGGACCTGTCGTCGCTTTCACAAAAGCGAAAGACTTCAAAGAAGCGATCGATATCGCGAACAACACAGAATACGGCTTGACTGGTGCGGTCCTCACACGCGACCGGATGAATCAAGAATACGCTCGCCAAAACTTCCACGTCGGGAACCTTTACTTCAACCGTGGTTGCACAGGCGCAATCGTCGGCTATCAGCCGTTCGGTGGATTCAACATGTCAGGTACGGATTCAAAAGCAGGTGGCCCGGATTACATCCAACTCCACATGCAAGCGAAAACAACATCTGAAACGTTCTAATCAATAAAAGAGACGTTCCCTCGGGAGCGTCTCTTTGTTTAGTGTGCTTTAAATGTCTGATCGAACATGATGGCGATTCCTTCTTGATGGAGCAGGAACAGTTCGAACAAGGTCGGATCGAACGCCCCTTCCATATCTCGCATCGCAAGAATCGCATCCTCATGAGAATAGGCCGGTTTATATGGGCGGACCGTCCGCAGCGCATCATAGACGTCGATGATGGTGACGATTCGTGCGGCAAGCGGGATGTCCTCCCCTTTCAGTCCTTGGTTGTACCCGGTGCCGTCCCAACGTTCGTGATGATACAGTGCGATGTGGTAGGCCATTTGGATAAAATAGTTTTGAGGGAACTGCATCTGGAGATCCTTCAACACTTCGCCCCCGACACGCACGTGATCTTTCATGAACACCCATTCCTGGTCGGACAGTTTATTTGCTTTGAGTAAAATCGCGTCCGGAACCGAGATTTTGCCGATGTCATGGAGCGGTGCCGCGAGTCGAATCCCTTCGATGAAGAGCGGCGTGACGTCCGGATGGTGATGTTCATAAAGAATCGTCGCGAACAACGTCGACAAATCTTGAACCCGCTCGATATGGTTCCCTGTCTCGTTGTTGCGTAGTGCCGACAAACGGAGCAACGTCCGCACGAGTCCTTCTTGATAGTCGATTAATTCTTTTTCACGTTCCGCGAGCACCCGTTGCGCCTCTTCCCGTCCCGCCTCGATTCGGTGACGTTCGACCGCTCCAAGAAGGGCGTTACTGAAATCGAGGAGTGCCTGTTGTTCATATTCCGTGTACGTCCGTTCCGTGACAACCGAGTCGAAGCCGACAAACCCCTGACACGTCTTCCCTTGCATCATCGGGACCGCGAGCAAGCTTTGAATCGATTGGGGCTCAAGGATTCCTCGGACGACACTATTCTCTGGTAAATCGGCGACCCGTGGAATATACATCGTCTCCCCTGCCACATGGGTGTTGACCCACTCGGGCAATACATCGATTGGCACGTCCTGCAGATTGTCTATCTCGGCCGTGATTCCTTCGGCGCACCATTCGAATGTGTTGTGGCAGACTTGATTCGTAAAATCGTAATCGAAGACATAGACGCGGTCGACCGCGAAATAATGTCCGAGCTCGGCTAACGACTGGTCAACCCGCTTTTTGAAATCCGCAATCTCTGTCGTTAAAAAACGATTGAGGAGTGACGAAAGCAGGTGATGGAGCCGCTCTTGTTGTTGTAACTGTAACGTCAATGATTCATGCGAAGTTGCCATGTGCCAAACCTCCCTTATCGTTCAAATACGTGCATTCGTTCCATGCATGTATTTTACCCAATTTTCATCCTAGTTTACCCATTTGAAAAACCGGGTGGTCGCCACCCGGTTTTGATTAGACTTGCTTTAACAGATTGGCCATCTCGATGGCGGAAGTCGCCGCTTCCCACCCTTTGTTTCCTGCCTTTGTACCCGCACGCTCAATCGCCTGCTCAATCGTCTCCGTCGTCAACACACCAAAGATGACCGGTACTTCGGACTGATAGCTCGCCTGGGCGATTCCTTTGGCCGCTTCATTGCAGACGTAGTCAAAATGTGGTGTCGCACCCCGGATGACGGCCCCGAGCGTGATGACCGCGTCATAGTTTTGACTCATCGCCATCTTTTTCGCAACGAGCGGCAGTTCGAATGCACCCGGGACGAACGCAAGCGATACATCTTCTTCCTTCACCCCATGACGTTTCAAGGCATCCTTCGCCCCGTCAAGCAGACGCATCGTGATCAAGTCGTTGAACCGTCCGACGACGATTCCAATCTTTAATCCTTCTCCAACTAAGTTTCCTTCAAATGTATGTGTCATGTCTTCATCCTCCGATATGGTTCATTTTGTGTTGTTTCGTCATCCGATACGATTCGTTCGTTTGATTGGCACCGACATGAATCGGAACACGTTCGACGACCGTGATGCCACATGCTTCGAGCGCCTCGACTTTCTCAGGGTTGTTCGTCATGAGCCGGACACGGGTCACCCCGAGGTCACGAAACATCGCCGCGCTCACCCGATAGTCTCGAAGATCGGGATGAAAACCGAGCGCCTCATTCGCCTCGACCGTATCCAATCCGTCTTCTTGTAATGCATAGGCTCTGAGTTTGTTCAAGAGCCCGATCCCTCGTCCTTCTTGACGCATGTATAGGACAATCCCTGACTCCTGCTCGATTCTCTCTATCGCCGCATCGAGTTGTGGACCGCAGTCACAGCGATACGAGCCGAATACGTCACCGGTCAGACATTCGGAGTGAATGCGAACGAGCGGGACTTCTCCAAGCGTCTCTGTCACGAGCGCCACATGCTCTTGTCGGTCCAATCGATTCTCGTACCCAACCATGCGAAACGCTCCTTTCGAGGAAGGCAGGGACACGTCCGCAACACGTGTGACGAGGTTCGTCTCCATATATCGGACTAGCGCTTCGATGGTGATGAATGCCAGCCCGTGGCGTTCGGCGACTTGAACCAAATCCGGTACGCGCGCCATCTCCCCGTCCTCTCGAATGATTTCACAGATGACCGCGACCGGCTCGCTTCCGGCGAGTCGCGCCAGGTCGACGGACGCTTCTGTGTGACCTCGGCGAACAGAGACCCCTCCTTTTTTCGCAATCAACGGGAACAGATGTCCCGGGCGTTGAAAGTCGGACGGACGGGATGACGGGTTCGCCAGTTCACGAACGGTGTGAGACCGCTCGCTCGCTGAAATGCCTGTCGTCGAATCGACATGGTCGATACTGACCGTAAAGGCGGTACCGTGTGGGTCCGTACTGTTCGTCACCATCGGCGCGAGGGCAAGACGTGCCGCCACTTCTTCTGCGACGGCGCTACAGACGAGCCCCTTCCCTTCCGTAATCAAAAAGTTCATCGTCTCCGGTGTCATCTTGTCTCCGAGTACGACAAAATCTCCCTCATTCTCACGGTCTTCATCATCCACGACGATGATGGGACGTCCTCGTCTCAATTCCTCAATGGCCCGTTCAATCGAATCAAACATTACCATCCCGCCTTTCCGTATCCTTGTTCCGCTAACGACTCGAGCGTCATCTTCGACTGCCCGACGACCTTTTCCATATATTTTGCTAACAGATCACATTCCAAATTGACTAAATCACCCGTCTGTTTCATCCCAAGCACGGTTTCGCTATACGTGTGCGGAATCAATGACAGCGTGAAGCCACGCGCCGATACATCGAACACGGTCAAGCTCGTCCCATCTACGGAAATCGAGCCTTTCGGTACGATGTAAGCCAAGAGGTTGCTCTCGCATTGGATGTCGATATAGACGGCATTCGCGAGCGAACGTTTCTTCGTGATACGTCCGACCCCGTCGACGTGTCCGGATACGAAATGTCCACCGAACCGTCCGTTCGCCGGCATCGCCCGTTCGAGATTGACACGTGTCCCCGGCCTGACCCCATCTAAACTCGACGCCTTCAACGTTTCCGGCATGACATCGACAGAGAACGTCGCGTCATCGAACGTCGTCACGGTGAGACAGATCCCATTGACGGCAATGCTGTCCCCGAGCTTCACATCGTCGAGCACTTTCCTAGCGGATATGACGAGTCGTAAAGACGGACCGTTTCGCTTCATCGCTTTGACCGATCCAATTTCTTCTACGATTCCTGTGAACATCAGAGCGCCCCCTTTCGAAGGACGACTTTTAGGTCGGGTCCAATCGTTTCGACCTGATGAATCGTAAAGCGAGAAATCCCATCGATCTCCCCTTCTTGTTGGGAGCGATAGACGCCATGCTTACCGCCGAACACCCGCGGTGATTGATAGGCGACCCACTCATCAACGTAACCTCCGTCAAGAAGGGATGTGACGAGCGTCGGTCCGGCCTCGACTAACACACGCCCGATGCCATTTGCGTATAGCGTCTCAAGAACTGTACCGAGCGACGTATAATCGAATAATTCGATACCAGCGGCTTGAGCTCGTTCACGTCGCTCCGTTTCGTCTGACGAAGTGAAGAGGAGCACCGGGACATCTTCTGCGGTACGTGCGAGCGTACTGGCGAATGGTAACCTCAGGTCACGGTCGAGCACGACTCGTTTCGGCTGACGCGTCACGCGGTCCAATCGAACCGTGAGCGACGGGTCATCCGCAAGCACCGTACCAATCCCGGTCAAGATCGCATCGACCGTAGCACGAAGTTCATGCACATCATGACGGGCTTCCGGACTCGTCACCCATTGACTCTCACCTGTCTCCAACGCCACTTTTCCATCGAGGCTCGTCGCCGTCTTTAAGATGACGTACGGTCGTTTCGTCTCAAGCGACCGTAAGAACGCCGGATTCAAGGCACGCGCCTCCTCCTCAAGCAACCCCACATCGACTTCAACTCCGGCCGACCGGAGACGCATGATCCCGTTCCCTGCGACGAGCGGGTTTGGGTCTTTCATGGCGACAACGACACGTTTGATGCCCGACTCTACAATCAAGTCGGCGCACGGTGGCGTCTTGCCATGATGCGAGCACGGTTCAAGCGTGACGTATAATGTCGCCCCGTATGTAGCTGCACCTGCCATATTGATGGCGTGTACCTCAGCATGGGGTTCGCCCGCCTTGAGATGGGCACCTAGCCCAACGATGCGACCGTCTTTGACGAGGACGGCACCGACGAGCGGGTTCACACCGGTCTGTCCATCGGCAGATTTCGCCAATTGAATGGCCTGTTCCATGTACTGTTTCATCGTTCTCCCTCCTTTTTCCGCACAAACAAAAGACCCTAAGGAGCGGTCCTTAGGGTCTTGGTGGGAGGGTTTCGTCGAATTTGGGCAAGCCAAATAAACGTTTTCTATACAGAAAAGCGTACGACGAAGCACAGGTCACGCGGACCTGTTTTTTGTTCCTTCTCCCATCCAGACTATACTGTCGGCTCTAGAGTCTCACTAGATCCACCGTTCGCACACGTGCGCCCGGGTCACGGACTTAGGGCATTGGCCCATCACCGCCGGTTGGGAATTTCACCCGACCCCGAAGGAATATTTGTTTGTACGTGTTTACTGTAGCGCAATTGTTTTTATTTCGCAAAAGAAAAAACGCTACTCGTGAGAGTAGCGTCCTGGTTATGCGAGAAAGAGGACGACAAGAAGCCCGACAATCCAGCAATAATATGAAAAATATTTTAATTCGCCTTTTGCCATGATGTGTTGGAACCACTTCAGTGAAATGGCGGTCAGCACATACGAGGCAACGAATGCGAGAATCAACGGTCCAAATAAGTCGCGCGTCTCCGGATTCGTAAACAAGGTCGGTCCGTCCAAAATCATCGTTCCAAGACTGATCGGAATGAACAGGAAGAACGAGAAGCGAAGTGCCGACTCCTGTTTGATTCCAAGGAGCATCGCCATGACGATGGTCGCCCCCGAACGGCTGATTCCGGGAATGAGCGCCACGGCCTGCGCCAACCCGATCAAGACGGCGTCGCGTAGCGTGATGCCTCCATCACCCTTGTTTCCTCGCATATTCCGAATGAACCAAAGGGCGAGTCCCGTGATGATAAGCGTATAGCCGACTGTCGCCACGCCCCCGAGCACCTCTCCGATCCAGTCCCCGAACAGGACACCGAGCACACCGGCTGGAACGGTCGCAACGAGTAGCAATCCGATGAACTTCACATCGATCATCGTTTCCTCCGTGCGGTCTTTCTTAAATAAGAATGTCCAAAGACTCACGATGAGACGAATCACATCTTGACGATAAATTGTCAAAACGGCGAGAAGTGAGGCAAAGTTTACGAAAACTTCAAATGACAATCCCGGTAAGTCGATGTTAAATAGTTCTTGGAAGATAACGAGATGTCCACTCGACGAAATCGGAATAGGCTCTGTGAATCCTTGAATCAAACCGAGCAACGTATAAAATAACCAAACTGTCATAGTGATGATCCTCTTTTCTGTTTTTCACTCAATGCGGCTATTTTAGCAGAATCGGTCTTTCATTGACCAGCCATTAAAATTTTTTTGACGTAATTTCATTATTTGATTGATTAGTCTGAAAATTAAATTTATTATAGAAGGGTACTCATCTGGAGCGAAGGCGATGACCCCAACTCTCCAGTTGGGTACTTTTTTATAAAAATATTACATATTTGGGTGATTAAAACTTTATGTTTACATTTATCACGAAATTCGATTTAATTTGTAATAGAACTGTTACCATTTTTTGAAATTGTCAACTGCGACTTTAGTCCTATCCAATTCTTAGGAATTGTTTAAAATTTTTCAAAATCACGTTAATAAATCCGAAAAACAATCCGATAGTATGATTGTAGGAGCATTTTTTTAATCATTGTCGGTTCAGATTTGAGTCCACGGAAGGAGGAACCATCATTGAGTCAAACGCTATCCACTAAATCCCATCATTTGTCCACCGAACAGCAAAGGATGATCCATTGCATCCGTCTTCTCGGGGACTTGTTGAAAGAACGTCCACGTCGTTCTGTTTACCGTCGCTTCGCAATGGAACAGAATTGGCCGTCTCCTGAGTCAATCATTCGTCAGTTCGGGTCATGGGCTGAGGCACTTGCCATCGCAGGCTATGAATGGCACGGGGAATCAACCGTCGAATTGCCAGACAAAATGCCGAAGTATACACGCGAGGACATCATCGAGACGCTCGCGATTTATTCCCGAGACATGGGCTCGATTATCACCTTGAAGAAGTATCAGCAGTGGCGAAAGCTCCATCCGAAGGCACCGAGCCATTACCATATCGTCAAGACATTCGGTTCGTGGCATGATGCCTGTGCCGAAGCGGGTCTTGAGGCGAGTGTGACCTATTCAAAAACAGAACTCTCAAATGCTCTCCGTGAAGCCATTCAGGAAATGGGCTTCTCGCTCTCATTCGAAGCGTACCGTGAATGGGCAAAACGGAACAACAAACCTTCGACAAAGGCGATCCTGCATCGCTATGGCTCCTGGTCAGCCGCTGTTCACGCGGTTGAATCTGAACTGTATAATACGAACTCATAATCATTTCATACAAAAGGAGGGTCCCCCGATCGGTGGATCCTCCTTTTATCTGACTTCAGTCGACAAATCGTGATAGTGGGCGACACGATCTCGCCCGTTGAATTTTGCCCCGACGTACATGGCCCGGTCCGCATGTCGCAATACCGTATCGAGGTCTTCATACTCATAAATCGTTTCAATCCCGATACTCGCCGTTACGGTGACATGGGTGCCCTCCGTTCCAAAATCATGACGCTTCAGGGCGTCTCGTATCTTCTCACCGACCAGATGGGCGGCCGCCTCGTCCATTCTCGGGAAGACGAATACGAATTCCTCGCCTCCATAGCGCGTCACCAAGTCCGTCGCTCGGACGCTACGAGTGAAGAGTTGACCTGCTTTAATCAATACCTCGTCCCCGAACGCATGCCCGTACGTGTCGTTAATCGATTTGAAGTGATCCAAATCAATCAAGAAGATTGAGAGCGGATAGGACGCGACATCATTCAATCGTTCTTTCGTCCAACGGCGTAGCGCCCGCTGATTATGTAATCCCGTCAACGGATCCGTCAAGCTCTCATGTTGCAAACGGTTGCGTTCGTCGATGCGCTCGATGGACCACGATAACGTTTTGAGTAGACGGTTCACTTCAACCGCAATCGGGGTCTCATATGCCCCGTTGGCTGTCGTTGATACCATACAACTGACCGCCGTCTCCGCTCCCCAAACGGGTTGGATGACGAGCGCCGAATGATGTAATTCTCGTTGTTGCTGTTGCAACTCAGGGTGCCATTCATGGAGTGAGTCGTATACGAAGCATGGCTCGTCCTCATCTTGATAGCGTTCAATCGTAAAGGCGTCTGATACGCTTGGGATGACGCGACCCGTCATATCATAAAACGTCCGTTCTCCTTTTCGGTTGACCTGCAACCAGCCTCGTTCCACTTCGACGATATCACGAAGTCCGTTCCAAAACTTCTCAATCAACAGCTGTTCGCTATCGACACGATAGAGTTGTTCTTTCAACCGTTCTACCTGATCGACTTTTGACTTCGTCTCTTCTGTCTCCGTCGCTTTTGACATCGACATCTTCAAGACCGAGAGAACAAAGAACGTAATGATGAGTCCGACATATCCAAACAAGAGGTAGGCCTCGATGGCAATCATCGTGAACAGGAGTTCAAGTGACACGACGAGCCAATCGAAGCGAATCAGGCGCCACATGATTGGAAACGGGATTCGTTCCCCGACCATAAAGTAAGACAAGGCAAAACTCATCATAAGGACAAGGAATAGAGTCCCCAAAAAGGCTACCATCGCCACTCCTTGCTGCATCAAGTGCACAGGTTCGCCAATCCGTCCTCCGAGCCCGATATACGCGAGTCCTGGCAATAGAACGAGCAGACATTCAATCACCGTATTGAGCGGATAGAAGTGAAGGAATCGTCGGCGTCCTACTCTACGGTTAAAGGCACGGGCCTGAAACGTGAACAGAAGCAACTGCCCCATCAACAGGGCGGGAGCAAGTCCGTATAGGAAGAACGTGATAAAGACGAACATCTCGTGAAATGTGAAATGAAGGTGTCGACGCTTGAGGGGGTTCATGACGAACAGTGCGCCAAGCGTATAAATAAACCAAAATAACGGCCAGTCGAATGAGTCAAGGTGATGTAAAGTCAAATACGTCACACCCGTGAAGACGAACGCCCACGCGAGCCAGCTCCGAACGAGGTACTTCCGAAATTGCATCGTCTTCTCCCCTTTTCTCGTTCATTTTGTTTTAGTATGCCTTGTAATACAAAAACATTCCAGCAATTGTTTGAAAGTTGAGACAATGAAATATTGAAATCATTTCCAATTTGAGAAGTTTTATTTCATCCACGCCACAAGAGTCCTATTAACGGCCATGCTTACTGTTTCGTTCCCTTATATCTATTTTAAAGAGACCTAGCAAACTCAACCTACAAAAAAGACGATCCCTCTCAGAAGGACCGCCCTTACCCATTATTTCGCTTTCAAATATGAAATTCCAATCGACCCAGATCCCGTATGCGCCCCGAGGAGCGGGGCGAGCGTATCGACCCGAATCGGAATCGTGTCACCGAGCCGTTGTTTCCACTCTTCGGCAAGTTCAGGAACGTTCCCATGGAAAATCGAGACGTCCTGACATTCGCCTGACTCGATTGCAGCACGAAGAACTTCGAATAAATGAGCTTGTGCTTTTTTATACGTCCGAACGGTTTGATACGGAACAATCAACCCGTCTTCGAATCGGAGTACCGGTTTCAGCTGAAGCATGTTCCCGATGAGCGCTTTCGATTTGGAGATGCGACCGCCCTTTTGCATTTGCGTCAAGTTTTGAAGCGTCAACTCGATGCGGACGTCCTCCACGCGCGCCTTCATATAGGCTTCTACGTCTTCGAGCGCATCGCCTCGTTCGACTCGTTCAATCAATTCCTCGAACATGAGTCCCATCGTATAGATTCCTGCCCGTGAATCGAAAGCGAGCAACTTGAATTCTGCGATTTCGGCACCCTGCACAGACGCCGAGTACGTCCCACTTAGATCGGACGATAGATGGATCGCGATGCCCATGTCGTATTCATCTTTCAATTTCTCATAGAGCGTGACGAAATCTCCGATTGCCGGCTGACTCGTCGACACACGCTCCCCGGCATCAATCCATTCATAAACGGTTTTCGCATCGACTTCAATCCCGTCTTTATACGGTTGGTCCCCTTTGACGACGTAAAGCGGAACGATGTGGATGTCAGGGTGATTCACTAAAGCATCTGGAAGGACAATCGTACTGTCCGTAATATAAGCAATCTTCATGAAAAAGTTCTCCCTTAAAAAGTTTTTAGTACCTGGTTATATTATTTTATCATAGGTGAAGCGTTTTCACTATTTTTTCAAAACATTCAACCTGCATCAGGTCCAATCCTATATCGGAACGGGTAAAGGATACATAACGACCAAGGAGGCGAACGAGACATGATCCAGCTCGAGAACGTCAATAAAATTTATAAAACCGGCGACGTGGAGACAGCTGCTTTGAAAGAGATCGACCTGACCATTCGTGATGGCACATTCGTCGTCATTCTCGGACCTAGCGGGAGCGGGAAAAGTACCTTACTCAACGTCATCAGCGGACTCGACACGGTGACGAGTGGCAAAATCACGTTCGACGACACCGTGCTGACCGAATTATCTCCCGAACGGATGACGTCGTTTCGACGCGACCATCTCGGCTTCATCTTTCAACAATACAATCTCCTCCAAAATCTGACTGTATACGAGAACATTCAAATCGGGTCCGATTTGACGAAAGACCCGCTCCCGATTGATGAATTGCTCGAACAAGTGGGACTCTCATCGGCACGCGATAAATATCCGTATCACCTATCCGGCGGTGAGCAGCAACGGGTCTCCGTCGCCCGGAGCCTCGCCAAAAATCCGGCCATCGTTTTTTGTGACGAACCGACGGGATCCCTTGATGAGGAAAACTCGAAAAAGGTGCTCGAACTGTTGGAACGCTTGAACGAGACGTACCAAAAGACGATCGTCGTCATCACACACAATAACGGAATCAGTGAGATGGCTGACGATGTCATCAAGATGAACTCCGGTCGAATCGTCGAAGTGACCCATCACGACACTCGAGTCGCGGCGCGTGACATCCGTTGGGGATAAGGGGGTGGTGACATGCTGTACAAAAATGTGTGGAAGACGCTCGGAAAGAAATGGATGCAACTCCTCGCCATCGCCATCATCATCGTCATGAGTTCACTCACGTACACGATGATGTTCTATGGCATCAGCGGGATTGAGGTCCCGACCGAAGAGTATCTGGAAGAATCGAACCAAGAAGACTTTGCGATTGACATGCTCAATCGGGTGACGGAAGAAGAGTTACGCGACCCCGCTGTCGCCACGCTCGCGGAGACAGGAGCGTTCACATTGGCTGACATCAAACAAGCCGATGCGGAAGTGTTCAATCGTCTGATCGCATCGCGAATCGCCGCCGTCGAACAGGAGATGCCGGATGCTACGATTGAACTCCGTGACTTGAAAGCCATCACCTACACGTTCGATGACACCGAGCATCGGGGAATGATCGTCAAAGAATCAGACACGATCAACCGCTCCTACCTCGAAGCCGGTGAGCGACCGAGCGCGAATGACGAAATCGCTTTGAACAAAAAATATGCAGAAGAGAATGGGATCGACATCGGGGACACGATTGACATCGGCAAACCGTTCACGGTGAGTGGATTTGTCCTCTTTCCGGACTACACGCTCCCCCTGTTCGATGACAACTTTTTCAATCTCGACCCAGGCTCTCAAACCCTCCTCTTGATGACGGATGACTCGTTTGAATCATTCACTGGGCAAGAGTCGTTCCGGTTGTCCGGGGTGACCGATCAAACGGTCAAGACCGACCTTGAGCTCCCATTTGTCGTCTCGGTCATGGAGACGGAGAACATCATTCGAAGCGGTGCCATTTATAGCGAGATTTCATCCGGAAAAGCGATGGCGCTCGGGCTCAGTCTCTTTATCGTCTCGATTGCCGTCATCATCGTCGCCATCCTGATCTCCAATATGCTTGAGGCGGAACGAGGACAAATCGGACTATTAAAAGCGATTGGCTACAGTCGTCGTCAAATCGCCTCGCCTTACTTGGTGCTCATCTTGATTTTTGCATTCTTTATGCTCATCATCGGTTATTTCCTGGGACTTTATTTTGCGAACCCGTTGAAAGAACTCTATCTCGACTTCTATCTCTTACCGTCCATCACCATCGCCCAAAGTCCACTCGTGTTCTTGACAGCCGTGTTCGCCCCGCTCTTCTTCTTTACACTCGTCGCGGGAGCGGTCATCTATAAGATCATGGGAGAAAGCGCCCTCTCCCTCTTGTCACCACGGGACAATGTGTCACTGAATCGGCTCAGTCGTCTCGTCAGTCGACTGTTGAAACGCGCGAGTGGCAAGACAAAGTTCAAATATTTATACGCCGTCAAGAACACGGGAAGCTTTCTCATTTTCTTTTTCGGCATCTTATTCTCGACGATCCTCATCGTCTTCGCCCTCATGATGAACGGGGCCGTTGACCGAATGACGGTAGGTGGTTTGAACGAGGCAGCCTATGAATACGAAGCCTATACGGATGGCTCACCGCCAATTGAAGACGGGCAAGAACCGTTTCTCACCTATCCATTCGCATTTGTCGAAGAGAAATTGATCACGTTGAAAGGATTAGACGTCGACAATACCTTGTTCCCGCTACGTAACGAAGATGGTGACACGTTGACACTTGAACCGGATGGTCTAATCGTATCCTCGTCACTCGCCCTCAAACTCGGGCTTGAAGTCGGTCAAGACATCGATGTCGAACTGAACGAGGACATGCTGACCTATCCCATCATCGGGATTGCCGATGAATTCTCCGGGGATTTCGCCTACTTGCCTCGGGCGACATTAAGTGAACGACTCACGGACGGGGCGACCGATGAGCTGTTCAACGGCATTTATGCGACGGAACGCCCGAACGAATCGGACTATCCGACCATCCTGTCACGTAAAGGGTTGATTGAGCAGTCCGAGTCCATCAATCAATATATGAATTTCATGATGAACGTTTTGATCGGTGGAGCCTCTCTCATCGCTTTTAGCATTCTGTTCGTCTTGACGGCGCTGACGGTCGAGAAGAACTATTACGTCATCTCCTTATTGAAAGTGATGGGTTATCAAAAACGGGAAGTTCGCTCGATGATTCTGAACAGTTATTTCATTTACGCGCTCGTCTCGGCTCTCTTGAGCATCCCCGTCGCCCTGTTGACGTTGCGGGTCATCATCGTCGTATTCGCAGAAGATTACGGGCTCGTGCTCCCGCTTGAATTCGAGTGGATCTATATCGTCTATACGCTCGGCGCTGTCGTTCTCCTCTTCTTTATGAGTACGTTCATCAGTCGTCGGAAGATTGATCAAATCCCACTTCAGGAAGTTTTAAAGACGTATCAAGAATAATTCATGCCAAAATAGGGCATAATAAGAGATAGACCAGGTCTCTCCTGAGGAGGGACCTGACTTTTGCAGAAAAGGATGATATACATGAATCGTACACAAGTCATGCTCGCCATTCCCGGAAACTGGTCTTCCGCAGAAGGCGTCAGCGAACAAATCAGTTTACATAGTGAAGGCTACACGATGGCCGGCCTGTTGTTGCTCGAAGATGAGACAGGCAAGGCGTTTACCGTGGAAGTCGTGGAACGTGACCCAGCCCTCGCCGAGGCGATGATTCACGCGAGTTCTGGCGGATTCACCCCAAAAGTGGCGAAAGGAATCGCCCGTCACACGCATGTCGTCTACTTGATTGTCGACGTCAACGATTTGACAGACGTCGCCGCGGCGCGTCGTGCCGCAAACGCCGTCTTAAACGCAGGTGGACTCGGCGTCATGGTCGAATCGGCAGGTGTCGCTTACTCGAAAGACGAGTGGCAAGAGTCAAAAGAAGAAGACCTCGCACTCGACTATTCGCTCCTCACGGCCATCACAGAAGAAGAGAACGCCTATATGTCCTGGGGAATGAAAGCGTTCGGTCATGCAGACGTGGCTGTACCGATGACCCTCGACATTGAAGATGCCATTCACATCATTCACTCGTTCAACTTCCACCTCATCTCCGGTGGCGCGATGTTCGGCGACGGCGACCATTTCGCCTTCGAAGACGGGCGTGCCTTCACGGTCGAGATGGGAGAAGACGAGCGGACGACCATCGACAACTTATTGCATAACCCGTTTGGCTTGATTTATCTCGTCCCACAAGCAGCAGAATAAGAAAGAGGCTGGACATAACCCAGTAGATTCATAAGAAAGAGGCCTCCGTGAGCGAACAAGTCGCTCTCGGAGGCCTCTTGTCATTTTTATGGGTTCGCGCACGCATTTCGGACTAAAAAGAGGGGTCCTTCCACCGAAAATCGGTGACCGGTCCCCTGTTTTTATCACAAATCTTTAAAATCGGCTAGTTATGTTCCAGCCTCCTGTTCACGCTCGTCTCATTTCTTGCATGCGTTCGAGTTGATGCGTCAGTTCGCCGATTGGCACGAATCGTGCCCGACGGAGCATTTCTTTCCCGTTGATGAAAAAGAGGACGACCGGAACGGTGAAGATGGAGAAGGCGCCTGCGACTTCCGGCACCTCGTCCGAATCCACCGCGACCGCCTCAATTTCCGGAAACTCTTTGAGCATCTCTTCGATTTGAGGTTTCAGCGCATGACAGACACTGCATCCCGGATGTGACACGTAGACGAGCAGCTGTTCCGTGCTCGCAATCCGTTCATTCAATCCAGTCAAGGTTGTCATTGCTTCCATCTTACATTCCTCCTACTTGATTAAGCGTTGAGCCACAAGACACCGACCGTCTCGAATCCTGCATGTACCGCAATCGAAGGACAGAATCGAGTCCGTACGACTTCGAGATCTGGTAGTTTCGACTCGATGAGTGCGACAAGGTCATCTTGCATATTCGGTGCGAGAGCCGTCTGAACGAACACCCGGTTGTCCTTCACACCGTTTTCCGCATGACGACGTTCGAGTTCACCGACCATCTCCGCATAAGCCTTCTTCAATGAACGGGCCTTTTTGAACGGGATGACTTTCCCCGTCTCATCGAGGGTGATGATCGGCTTGATGTTCAAGATGTTCGCAAGGAACATCTCACCGGAAGAAACGCGACCGCCTCGGCGCATCGTTTCCATGTTTCCGATGATCATGAAGAAGTTCTTCTTATCGCGCCATGCTTCGAGAAGGGCGACGATTTCCTCTACTGACTTGCCTTCAGCTTCAGCGGCCTTCCCGATTCGGACGAGTTCTTGCTGCGCCTCGAGTGCGGCATGCGAGTCGATGGTATACACGGTAAAGTCAGCCGCTTCTGCCGCTGCTTTCGAGTTTTTTGCCGTGCTGCTCAATCCGTTCGAGCAATGGACGGCGATGGCACAATCATATCCCTCTTCTTTCAAGCGTTCGTAGCGGGCGATGAAGTCTCCGAAGATCGGTTGTGACGTCTTCGCTTCTTTCTTTTGGTCAATCATATACCGATGTAAGTCTTCAAGCGAGAGTTTCGTTTCACTATAGCCGTTCCCGTCCACAATCAATTGAATCGGAACGATATCGACACCGAGACGGGCTGCCTCTTCTTGAGAGAAGTTGGCCATACTGTCGGTAATCCATGCGATTTTTGTCATAACTAAAAAGCCTCCAATAGTCGTTCATTTTTGTCCAATCCCATTATACCTTATTTCCTGCCCCTATTCCTACTCGACCGAACGGAACGAAAAAACAGAGCGACACGCGGTCGCCCTGCTCTTCTTCATTTGGTCGAGATCAATTTTGTATTGGCGAACTCGTCGTGCGGCAACTCAAGGTCTTTATTCGACTTCATCTGTTGGAGTGCACGGATGAGCGGAATCCCGAGTGTCGCCGGGTAGACGACGTCTTTATAGAGTGTTCGTTTGACGACTTGCTCGAGGGAGAGTGGGCGTCCGTCCGCACTCACGACTCGAATGCCGACGACGCGGTCACCCAATGTCTGACCTTTTTGATACAACATACAGTACACTTCACCTGCCATCGTCACGACGGTCGGCAAGTAATACCGTTTCACTTCCTTGTCGGGCCAAATCTTTTTACGGACGGCCTTTTCAATCAGTTTCGCCGGTGTCTGAAAGACGAGTTGGTCGATTTGACCAGCGACGGCTCGTTTCCAAAGTGGGACTGCCACAGCAATCATCCTTTCTCTCGGTTCTAGCCTTTCAATTCCTCTTTTACCGGCTGACGAAACCCTGAGAACGGACAACCGCTCCTTGCGAACAGGTTCGGTGTCTTAATGTGATTATCGTAATGCTCATGAAAGACGTGCGTCGTCGCTGGCGATAAAGGTGGGATGAGCCAACTCCATTGTCCGGTGACGTCACGCCCCGCGTCTCGTTCGTTTTTTTCGAACCGCTTGAACTGTTTGGCTGCCGTATGATGGTCGACGATCGTCACACCTGCTCGCTCGAACGATTGCAAGACGGCGATATTTAATTCGACGAGTGCCCGGTCGCGCCAAAGGGACCGCTCTTTCGTCGTATCGAGCCCGAGTGAACGTCCGACGAGCGGCAACAAATCATAACGGTCCGTATCGGCCAAATTCCTTGCCCCGATTTCCGTCTCCATATACCAGCCGTTAAACGGGACCGAGGTAAACCGTAGACCTCCGATCTCTAGTTCCATATCCGCAATCGCTGGGACTGCGTGCCATTTGATGGTCCGTCCGTCAAACAAGTCCACATCCTCGTGCCGAATGTCCACCTCAAGCACGGCCTCACTCGGCAACTCAAACAAGCGGACGTCTCGCCCGTCCGTGATCATGAGCGGGAGGATATCGAACGGCGTGCCGGCTCCGACCCATCCGAGTTCTTTCGCGCGCTTCGTCATCGTGACGGACATCGGGTCTCCGATGATTCCGTCACGTGTCTCATATCCCGCGTACCGAATCAATTGTGTGTTCAATAGTTTGAACTCGTTCGAAAGAACCGTCATCGTCGAACGGATTTTTCCGCCGTTCGTGGCGAACCGAAGGTGGTCAACAAGATGGGTGTAGACAGCCTCAAACGTATCGGCGTCCCGTGCGTCAATCACATGGAGTGTCTGCCAAAACAAGCGGCCGATGCAACGATTCGAATTCCGCCACGCCACCTTGGCACCCTCACACAACTCTTCCGTCGTCAATGAATAGGTGCCCGTGCGCTCAATTTCATCTTTGATTTGTCGGAGGCGTTCGGACGGGTCGTCATGCCATTGCCGCATCCAGTCGCTCGCTTGTTCATACAGATTCATATCTAAGATCTCCTCACTCAATTCTCTCTTTCTCCATCTTAGAGAAAAGGAGACCCCTGTTTCAACTATCTATTCTCACATGCGACACGTCGGGTGCTCAGGACCGCTCTGGCTGGTGAACGAGTTCGATATAGTCGGTGACTTCTTCGTTTCCGCTCACTTCCTTCTCGAGGGCGGTCAATTGCGCCTCGATGGTCGGACTTGATTCGTATTCGGCGGCATATTGATCTAACACATTCGTCACTTCGGTCATTCGACACAAGCGGACAGCAGTCCCATCTTTTCGTTCAAATCGATTAGTCGCCCTTTTGTATCGAGTACGTAAATAGCATCCGGATACTGTTCAATCAGGAGCGAATCCACATGAAACGGAGGAATCGGTCCAGCTGATAGCATGTCCGTGACGTCTCCATTGACGCGATGAATCCATTTCCTGAAAATCGCCATACAATCTCTCCTTTCGAAAGAGATGGAAGTTTCAAGCGTAAATTCTCGTGTTCATACAAAATAACTAGTTTATGAAGCATTAATTACCAATTACCTATAATTGTTCCATTAGAAAACCCCACTCGTTTAAAGTGGGGTCAATGATTAGTTCCGTTCGAGGACGAACGTCTTGTATGCAGGCACGCTTACTTTTCCAGTCGCGCGCTTGATCGTCTTCGTTCCAGCACGATCGCCGTCGACAATCACGTTCCAGTTCCCTTTTGGAAGGGTGACTTGGACATTCGTCGGGTTGGCGTTATGCGTGATGAACAAGTCGTTCTTTTGACCCGGTGCATCTTCGTCAATCGTGTACGTGATGACGTTCGCTTCCGCTTTGTGGAACGTTAAGAATCGTTTCACGTCGCTCGCTTTCGTCATCCGAAGACCTGGGTTGGCTTTACGCATCTCAATCAAGCCTTTCATGTATTGGACGTCCGCCTTGCGGTCGGCTGCCCGTTTCCAATCGAGTTGGTTGATCGAGTCCGGTGATTTGTATGAGTTGTGGTCGCCTTCCTTCGTGCGCATGAACTCTTGTCCTGCGTGAAGGAATGTCGTTCCTTGGCTCGTCAAGAGAATACTCGAAGCGAGACGATGCATCTTCGTCTTGTTCACCTCAGACGCGATCGGGTTCGTCAACGTCAATTTATCCCACAACGTATGGTTGTCATGAGCTTCGACGTATGTGATCGCTTGCGTCGGTTCTTTCGTGAATCCTTTAATCGTGTCGCTATATGCGATCTCACCGACGATTCCCGTCTTCACTCGATTTTCCATACCTTCTTTTCCGTTGATGAAGCCTTTATCTTCATCGTAGAAGACGCTTCCTTTCAAGCCGTCGCGGATGTTGTCGTTGAAGTGAGCGATGCCCGGCATTGCGTAAGCATTCTTTTGGTTTGCTTTGAGTTCGGCATCGAGTGGCGTACCGAGGTCCCATCCTTCTCCGAAGACGAGGATCGACTTGTCGACTCGATTCAACTCCGCACGAACTTTGTTCATCGTATCGACGTCATGGATTCCCATCAAGTCGAAACGGAATCCGTCCCAATGGTATTCTTTCGCCCAATAGACGACAGAATCGACGATCAGTTTTTGCATCATCGCCCGCTCAGAAGCCGTATCGTTTCCGACACCTGTTCCGTTCGCGAAGTCGCCACCCGCCGTGTAGCGATAGTAGTAACCCGGGACGATTTTGTGTAAGTTTGATGCCTGCGCATCGAACATGTGGTTGTATACGACGTCCATGACACCACGGAGGTTGTTGTCATGCAATCCTTGAATCATCTGTTTCATTTCCATGATGCGTACTTTCGCATCGTAAGGGTTCGTTGCATACGATCCTTCTGGTGCATTGTAGTTTTTCGGGTCATATCCCCAGTTGTACGTCGCCATCGGATTCGTCTCATCGACCGAGGCCGTGTTGAAGTCATAGACCGGAATGAACTGAACGTGTGTCACGCCGAGGTCTTTGACATGATCGAGTCCCGTCTTCGTCGCCGTTTTCTTCCCGTCAACGAGAAGACGTGTGCCACGTTCGATGACACCGAGATACTTCCCTTTGTTTTGAATACCTGAATCGTATTTGTCCGTCTTCACATCGAAGATCGAGAAATCACGGACATGCGTCTCATAGATGATCGCATCCGTCGATTGTTTCAACTTCGGTTTCATTGAATTCCAACGTTTCGGATCCGTCTCTTTCAAATCGACGACGACCCCTTGGTCACCGTTCACGCCGACAGCCGTTGCATACGGATCGACCGCTCGGACCTTCCCAGTCGCATGGGTCACTTGGTACGTATAACCGATACCGTCGAGGTCGCCGCGCACTTCTGCCACCCACGTGCCGCGCTCACCGCGTTTCATCGTGATGGCTTTTTTCATATCTTTGTCGTTCGTCGGTCGGTTCGTCGGCATGTTCCACAGCTCGAGCTCCACTTTTTGAGCCGTCGGTGCCCAAAGGACGAACTTCGTTTTCGATTTTTGATACGTGACACCGAGTTTACCGTCATATGCATATTTCGCATCGAATTCCTTCGAACGAAGGACCTTGCCGGCTTGGAGCGTCTGTTCCCCATACTCTGGGTGCGAGGCTTTGATGACTTTCGCTAAGTCGATGTCTGACTTGAATTGAATCGTGACCGACTTGTCGCCAGCCTTTTCAATCGATTCCACCGTTGCCCCTTCCACGCTCACTTCATCGATGAACGCATCCGTGATGACACGGTTTGTCGTGAGTGTCGCCTGACGGAACGTGTCCGCCGAGAACGAGACGAGTTTCGGAGAGCGATCGATTTGTGGCTCTGAATAGTAGATTGTCGAATCTCCTTCAACGAGCCAAATCTCTTTCGCAGTCCCGAGAACGAATCGGTCTTCCCCATCCTTCTCCATCCATTCTCCTTTTTTCGTGATCAAGCCCATGAGTTTCTTCGACTCCGGGTTGGCGAGTTTCACGTTCGCGACGGCACCAAAATCATCTGTCCCATCGAAGGCGATGCTCTGTCCATCCCCACCGTCTGGCCAAGCCCAAAGACCCCAGTCCGTGTATGTATTGTCGTAACGGAAATAGTGGACGTTCATATCGATTTCCGTCGAAGCCGTCTCACCGTCCGGGTTTGACGTATAGATGGTCGGGTCACCCGACTTGATCCATACTTCAGCGACACCGTCTTGAATCATGTCGCTCGTGATGAAGCGGTCATTCTCAGAACCTTTATCTTTGTCCCAATTGTCCGTGCGGACGATGAGACCGATTTTTTCAGGTGAATCGACTGGGAATTCGTAAGCCGCCACCTTTCCGAATGCATCTTCCCCGTTAAATGTGAAGCCTTTATTCGGGAAGTAATCTGGGCCGTTCGCCCAAAGCCATAAGTTCCAATCCTTTTCGTTATCCGGCGCCTCTTGATAATGGACGACGACAAGCGTCGACTTCCCTTTATCTAAAGCGGACGTCGGCATCGGAAACATTGACAGAATTAGTGCAAACGTTAGCACAACTGCCCATACGGGTTTCCACTGCTTTTTGACCATGAGGGTCCCTCCTTGTAGCACTATTTTAAGAAAACGCTTACACAAAAATTGTAAACGGTTTACTTTAACGAATCAACGTTATTTTAGAAAAGGGTCAATTGGCATCAAGAAGTGCCCATCTCATATAGAGAATATGAACGAGTGCAGCTCTCAATCACGAAAAAACGACGCCCACAATGGACGTCGTCATGATCAGTTTCCGTATTTTTTAAACAACTGATAATTCTTGTTTCCACCTGACAAGTTGTACACGTCAGTGAATCCGAGGTTACGAAGCACGTTCTGGGCTGCGTTCCCCGTCACCCCACCGTTACAGTAGACGACGGTCTTTTTGTCCTTGTCCATGTCTTTCGCCGCTTCCCGGAGGTTGCCGAGTGGGACGTTGACCGCACAATCGACACACGCTTTCTCGAACTGTGAAGCTTTCCGCGTATCGATGATTTGCATATCTTCCCCGGCATCGATTCGCGTCTGAAGCTCCGCCGGTGTGATGAGTCGCGCCGCCTTGTCGATACTGTTCGACAGCACCATCCCCGTGTACATGACCGGATCTTTCGTCGTCGAGAACGGCGGTGCGTAGGCGAGGTCGAGATGGAACAAGTCGTCGACTTTCGCCTTGAGCGTGATGGCCGTGACGAAGACGTCGATTCGTTTGTCGACTCCTTCAAATCCGACGATTTGGACGCCGAGCAGTTGACGTGTCGCACGGTCTGCGACCGCTTTAATCGTCATATCTTTCCCACCCATATAAGCGGGCTTGTCTGGCTTCGTATTATGAAGCACCTCGATATCGTACCCGAGTTCGCGTGCTTCTTTTTCGGCCAGCCCCGTCTGTGCGACGGCAAGTCCGAACACTTTGAAGATGCCCGTGCCGAGAATACCGCGATGCTCGAGATGACCGCCTGTGATGACGTCCCCAGCGGTCCGCCCCATCTTATTCGCTGTCGAACCGAGCGGGCGCCAAATCGGTTTGCCCGTCACGATCGAGAAGCTCTCCGCGACGTCTCCTGCTGCATAGACGTCTGGGATGTTCGTTTCCATCCGCTCATTGACGGCAATCGCACCCGTTTCACCTAGTGTGACCCCCATCTGCATGGCGAGCTCGACGTTCGGACGGACTCCGACCGACAAGATGACGAGGTCGGTCTCAATCGTCTTCCCACTCTCCGTGACGACCCGATCGACATGTCCGTCGCCGACGAGTTCTGTCACGGTCTCCCCGAGCATGAGCTCGATTCCATTCTTCTCGAGGTGCTCCTCGACGCGACACGCCATGTCCTTGTCGAGTGGCGGCATCACTTGTGATACACGTTCGATGATGGTCACGTCCACACCGCGAAGCTTCAACTGTTCTGCCATCTCTAGCCCGATGAAGCCGGCGCCGATGATCGTCGCATGTTTCGGGTCTGTCGAATCGACGAAGGAGCGTGTCGCCTCCGCATGTTGGATGTTTCGAATCGGGAAAACATTATCCGACTTCACCCCAGGAATCGGTGGGATGATGCTTGACGCACCCGTCGCGAGGACAAGGACGTCATAGGCGTCCGTGAACGTGTCACCTGTCTCTAAGTTTTCGACCGTCACCGTCTTCGCGTCTTTATCGACGGCTGTGACATTGTGACGTGTCATGACGTCGATGTTGTAACGCTTCTTGAAGAAGGCAGCGTCACGTGGCGTCAAGTCGTCACGAGACTCGACCTCTCCACCGACGTAGTATGGAATCCCACATCCCGAATACGAGATGTCGTAGTCCCGGTCGTAAATCATAATCTGTGCGTCTTCGTTGTTCCGACGTGCTTTCGCCGCGACCGATGTCCCGGCAGCGACTGAACCGATGATGACTAATTTCATATAACCACTCCTCAATAAAGTAATAAGCTGATATATAGACCGAGCAACGTGATAGCCAGTGTGGGAATCGTCAAGATGATCCCGACTTTGAAATACTCACCCCAGCCAATCTTGACCCCTTTCGTACGAAGGACGTGGAGCCATAGAAGCGTCGCTAGCGACCCAATCGGGGTAATCTTTGGACCGAGGTCCGAACCAATGACGTTCGCATAGATTAACGCTTCCCGAATCTGTCCGGTCGTATGCGTCAAGTCGATGGCGAGCGCGTCGATCATGACCGTCGGCATGTTGTTCATGACCGATGACAAGATGGCAGCCAAAAAGCCCATCCCGAACGTGGCACTGAAGGCGTTCACCGCGAACCAGTCGATAAAGTTCGCCAGTACTTGAGTGAGTCCGGCGTTTTGTAAACCGTAGACGACGATGTACATGCCGAGCGAGAAGAAGACGATGGCCCACGGTGCGCCTTTGACGACTTGAGTCGTCTGTACGGCTGACGAGCGATTCGCCATTATAAGGAAGAACAAGGCGATAACACCCGCGACGAGCGAAACGGGGATTTCAACTAAATCACTCGTGAAGTACCCGATCACCAGTAACCCGAGTACGACCCACGATAAGCGGAACATCGTATGGTCTTTAATGACGGACGAAGGTTCAGCCAACTGTGAGGCGTCATACTGTTTCGGGATGTCTTTTTTAAAGTAAAGGTACAAGACGAGCAGACTCCCCGCGACCGCGAACACGTTCACAAATACCATCCGCGCGGCGTACTCGGCGAAGCCGATATCAAAGAAGTCGGCTGAAACGATGTTGACGAGGTTCGAGACGATGAACGGGAGACTCGCCGTATCGGCGATGAATCCGGATGCCATGACGTATGCCAAGACGACCGCGTCCGGCAGTTTGAGTGCCCGGACCATCGCCAAGACGATGGGTGTCAAGATCAGCGCTGCCCCGTCGTTCGCAAACAAGGCCGCGACGAGCGCACCGAGTAACGTGATATAAACGAAGAGCTTCACGCCGCCACCTTTGGCGATTCGCGCCATATGTAATGCGGCCCATTCGAAAAATCCAATCTCATCTAAAATGAGCGAGATGATGATGACCGCGATGAAGGTGAACGTCGCGTTCCAAATGATGCCCCACACCGTTCCGACGTCATCAAGATTGACGACACCTGAAACGAGGGCGATGACGGCCATCCCCATCGCCGAGTAACCGATGCCGAGGCCTTTCGGTTGCTTGATGATGAGGAAAAGCGTCACAAGAAAAATTAAACTAGCAATCCACTGCACAATAAGTTCCTCCTATAATCTCTATTGTCTCTATCCTTACATCGTACAATCCGGCTCACAATCACAGCTCGGTTCGACGGTTTCTAGATTGGCTAATAATTCGGTGACGAGCGGATAAAACGGACTCGTCTCGTTCAACCGGTAATGAATCCACTGTTTGTCTCGACGTTCTAACAGTAGTCCTGCCTGACGTAACATTTTCAAATGACGGCTGATCGCTGGTTGCGAGATATCGAAACGATCGACGAAACTACACGCACACTGCTCGTCTGCCTCCATTTGTTTCAACATCGTCAATCGGGTCGAATCCCCGAGCACCTTGAGCACCTTGCTCAATTCTTCAACGGCATACATCTTCTCTCACCCTTTCATATAACAAAAAAGTTATATAACTTATACGTTATGAAATTAACATAGTTTTATACGCGAAGCAATTGTCATTTTGGACTCAATTCGGTATGATGAAACACGTTGAAAATGAACGGATTCCAGTTTTTTGATTTTCGTGAGACTCGAAAATCAAACTATTATAAATAGAAAGGTGTGTTCTTTTGGAAAGATTGAATACGTTGAAACACGAATGGTTCGGAAACGTCCGGGCCGACATTTTGGCCGGGATCGTCGTCGCCTTGGCGCTCATCCCGGAAGCCATCGCCTTCTCCCTCATCGCGGGAGTCAACCCGATGATCGGGCTATACGCTTCCTTCATCATCGCGATGGTCATTTCGATTGCCGGAGGTCGACCGGCGATGATTTCGGCTGCGACCGGTGCGATGGCGCTCGTCGTCGTCTCACTCGTCGCTGACCATGGACTCCAATATCTGCTCGCTGCAGGTATTCTAACCGGGATCATCCAAATCGTTCTCGGTTATCTCGGCATCGCCCGCTTGATGAAATTCATCCCACGTGCCGTCATGGTCGGTTTCGTCAACGCGCTTGCGATTTTAATTTTCCAAGCGCAACTCTCTAACTTTGAAGGAGAGAGTTGGATTATCTGGGCGATCGTCGCCGCATCGCTCGCCATCATCTTCTTGTTCCCACGTGTGACGAAAGCCATTCCGGCACCGCTCGTCGCCATCGTCGTCATGACGGTCCTCGCGATCACGCTCGGACTCGACACGAAAAACATCGGGGACATGGGAACGATTTCTGCGACGCTTCCGGACTTCTTGTTCCCGGACGTGCCGTTCACGCTCGAAACGCTCATGATCATCTTGCCGTACTCAATCTCGCTCGCCTTCGTCGGATTGATCGAATCGCTCTTGACGGCTCAAATCGTCGATGACATGACAGGAACGGACTCAAACAAAAACCGCGAATCGCGCGGACAAGGAATCTCGAACATCATCGCCGGTTTCTTCGGTGGGATGCCAGGATGTGCGATGATCGGACAGTCGGTCATCAACGTCTCGTCAGGCGCCCGTGGTCGACTCTCGACATTCACGGCCGGGCTCGCGCTCTTCATCATGATCATGACGATCAGCGATGTGCTCATGCTCATCCCGGTCGGTGCGCTCGTCGGGGTCATGTTCTTCGTCTCGTATGCGACGTTTGACTGGGGTTCGCTCAAAGCGATGCGTACTGCTCAAAAGTCGGACACGGTCGTCATGCTCGTCACCGTACTCGTCACCGTCTTCACGCATGACCTTTCACTCGGTGTATTAGGTGGAATCTTGACGGCAGCCATCTTGTTCGCTGCTAAAATCTCAAAAATCGACCTCGGTCGAAGTGTCACGTCCGACCGCGCCGACTATACGGTCAACGGACAGCTATTCTTCGCCTCGACGTCTGAATTCGTCAACCAATTCGATATCACGGAAGATGTTGATGCCGGTGTCAAAAAAGTCACGATCGACTTTGCGAATACCCATCTTTGGGACGATTCGGCCATCGGCGCAATCGATAAGGTCGTCTTCAAGTATCGGGAAGTCGGCATCGAACCCGAACTGCTCAACTTGAACAAAGACTCGGAAAAACTGCTCAACACGCTCGCGCTTCACTTGAAGCAACAAGACGCGAACGCGGGACATTGATTCACCGTTCCCCCGACTCGTTAAATCACCTATACTAAAAGTAGAACGTGCGAAAGAGGAGGAGTTTTCATGGGAAAGGTATTTTTAGCGGCAGACGGTTCTGCCCACTCGAAACGTGCGCTTGAAAAAGCGATTCAGCTCGCAAAGGCGTCGCATGCATCGATTGACATCGTGCACGTCATCAGCGCGAAGGAATCGAAAGAATCGGCCCTCAATTCGACAGGAAAGATTGATTTGGAGACGAAGCGAAAGCAGATGCTCAAGCCGCTGTTTGAGTTGACGGAAGCAGAAGGCATCGCCTACGAATACATCGAACTTCGTGGGGAACCGGACGTCGAGCTCGTCAAATATGCGAACCATGAGCCGTACGAGTATGTCGTCGTCGGATCACGCGGACTGAATACGTTCCAAGAGTTCGTTCTCGGTAGCGTGAGTCATAAACTCGCCAAACGTGCTCTCGCCCCTGTCATCATCGTCAAATAATGCATCGTCCCCATCTCTTCATGAGGTGGGGAATTTTTTGTGTACATACAGGGGACACCCCGTACGTGTAGAATGTGTTAAGGACAGTCTATTTTAATAAGGAGGTTCACGCGATGGACATTGTAAACGACCCGAATACCCTTTTTCTCATTTTATTACCTGTTTTGATTTTGCAACTCATCTTACTCGTCGTCGCCTTGATCGACTTGTTCAAACGCGACGTGACGAACGGGCCGAAATGGGTATGGCTACTCGTCATCGTCTTCATCAACATACTCGGTCCGATCATCTACTTCTTATGGGGGCGGACACCGCGATGAACGTCACACATGTAACGAAACAATTCGGCTCCTTCACGGCACTCGATGATGTCAGTTTCGAATTACGACCGGGCTGTACGTCCCTTCTCGGAGAGAACGGCGCCGGGAAGACGACACTTTTGAACCTGCTCGCACGTGTCACCGAGCCTACAAGTGGCGACATGAGCGGACATGAACGCATTCGAATCGGCTATTTGCCGCAACGTCCGGCCCTCTATCCATCGTTGACACCTGTCGAGACGATTCGGTATGCCGCTGAATTGACAGGGACGAAACATGTCGACCCGATCCAACTATTGAAACGGGTCGGGCTCGAACCCGTCGACCGTCCAGCAACGAATTTATCGGGCGGGATGCGACAACGGCTCGGGATTGCCCAGGCGCTCGTGCATGACCCGGAACTCTTACTGCTCGATGAACCCGTCTCCGCACTCGACCCACGCGGTCGACGAGAAGTGCTCGATTTGTTGAGTGACTTGAAGCGAGAGCGGATGATCCTGTACTCGACGCACGTCCTGCCAGATGCCGAAGAAGCGAGCGACTGGGTGCTCTTGCTTCGCCAAGGCAAATTGCTCATGGAAGGGACCGTGATCGACCTGCTCGGGTCAAAGTCGACCATCGAGTTACGTCTTTTTGATGACGAGACGAGTGAAGCAGACTGGACGCAATTAGAAGGCGTGGCTCGGACAACGAAACGGGGTTCCACGTGGACGTTCGAGTCAACGGACCGGAATCTCGCCGAACGAGCGATTTTGCGGCGCGTCCTGGAACGGAACGTCACCATCCAATCGCTACACGTCGGCCATCCGTCACTCGAGTCCCTATTCTTGGAGGTGAATGCCTGATGCGTACCGCAATCTTCAAACAGGAATGGCGAGAGGCATGGTCGAACAAACGGCTCATCTGGATCCCGATCGCCCTCATGCTCCTTGCCTCGATGCAGCCGCTCACGCTCTACTTTTTACCGGATATTCTCGCAGCCGGCGGCAACTTACCAGACGGGGCCGTCATCGAACTTCCGACACCGACACCGGAAGAAGTATTGATTTCGGTCAGTGAACAACTTCGTCAAATCGGACTTCTCGTCGTCTTGTTGTCGGCGATGCACACGTTCAGTAATGAGCGGACGAACGGGACGCTCGCCTGGCTCAAGTCGTTACAAATCCCGACGTCTCGCATCGTCATCAGCAAATGGGCACATTACGTCCTCTTGACGGTCGGTGGCCTCTTACTCGCCCAACTAGCAGCGGCTTACTATACGGTCATTCTTTTCGAGACGTTTGACGTACCCGCATTTCTCGTATCGACGGCACTTCTCGTTTGTCATTTCGTCGTCCAGCTTTCCATCTTCATTCTCCTCGCCTCTATGCTCGAGAGCGGGGTCGTCGCGGTCGTCTTGACGCTCGGTCTTCATTTCGTCATGTCGCTCTTCATCGGATGGGTCGACCTCGATTGGATGCCATGGATGCTCGGTCCTCTATCGAGTCAGGTGCTCCTGACCGAGGTGGATCTCGTGTGGCCACTCGTGACGGGAACCGTTGTCGTGCTCCTCTCCCTTTTTGTGGCGTCGAAACGACTTCGGTTCATGAGCCATTCGGCGTAAACGTCTGACCTCTTAAATGATTCATTTGCCACTATCTCCCCTTGGATAAAAATGGTTATATTATTTTATATAGCATTTTTTGAAAATCGGGAGGTTTACTCATATGAAGTGGAAGACAACTACCCTATTTAGTTTAATCGCCGGCACCCTCCTTACCTCTCCCCTTCTGACACATGCAGAAGGTTCATTCCAACAGACGGAGGATGGCATCGTCTATACATCGAGTGATGGGACGGTATTGACGGGATGGCAAGAAATCGATGGGAATACGTATCATCTGAATGAAGATGGCACCCTCCTCACAGGGTGGCAAACGATTGAAGACGCTACATATTATTTCGAGACAGACGGTCGACTCATTACGGGTGCTTACACGATCGACGGCACGACATACACATTTGACGAGAACGGGAAGTTGCTCACAGGCTGGCAAGAACGAGATGGTCTCGTCTACTATTACGACGAGACCGGTCAACCTGTCACGGGATTCCAGACGATTGCAGGCAAACGATACTACTTCAACGAGGATGGGGTCCGTCTCTCAGGATGGCAACAACTCGGAAACGCCAAGCATTATATTTTCTCAGATGGCACCATCCATACAGGGATGTATACGATTGACGGCAAGAAATACTATTTGATGGAGCAAGGAAAGATGGCGACCGGATGGCAGACGATCGGCACACGTCGCTATTACTTCGGGGATGACGGGGTACGTCGCCAGGGACTCGCCCGGATCGGTGACAAGATGTACGGTTTCCACCCCACTTATGGATATCGCCTCGAAGGACTCTATCGCATCAACAATCGCCACTACCTCTTTGGAAAATACGGCGACCGCAAGTACGGGCTTCAACGCATCGATGGCGTCATGTATGGGTTCCATCCGACGTACGGGTACCGACTAGAAGGAGTCCATAAACTAAATGCACGCGTCTATTCATTCGATGCATACGGACGCCGCGAGTATGGATTCCAAACGATTGATGGGAAAAAGGTCGGATTCCACCCGACCTACGGATACCGGTTGCAAGGAAAATTCCGATTAGATGGGAAGACGTATCACTTCCACTCGACAGGTGTCCCCGAGAAGGGATGGAAATATACGACCCAGTACGAATATTATGCTCCGGCCTTGACGAAAAAGACGGATTGGCAAGCCATCGACGGCAAGTGGTATTACTTTGATCCATACGGAAAGATGTATCAAAACCGTCGTGTCGGAAACGCCTCATTCGATGCGCGTGGTGCCTATTCTCAGGCACTGTCCGTCTATAAGATGAGCGTCCCGCTCTATCGTCAGTTCCCGATGGGGTATCCGTCAGGCTGCGAGTTCTTCTCCCTCAAGATGGCGCTTGAAGAGAAAGGTCGTGCCGTCAGCGCCTCGACCTTATATAACGAGATGCCAAAGAGTATGTGGAACGCCCGTTATGAGAACCGTCTCTATCGCTGGGTCGACCCGAACGTCATGTTCACAGGTGATCCGAAAGGGACGCTCGGCAAATATAAGAACTATGGGATTTATCCAAAAGGTATGATCGGATTCGCCAGCAAATATCGTCCCGTGAAAGACTTGTCCAACCAGGGCCTCGGTTCGATCGAACGTGAACTGTCGATGGGCAACCCGGTCATCGTCTGGGCGAGCGTCGACTTCAACAAACCTTACGGCTACTTCAACTGGTACACCGCTTCGAACAAGAAGTTCACCGGCTACGTCAATTATCACGTCATGTTGGCGACCGGTTATGACAAGTCAAACTTGTATATCAATGACCCGTATCGTGGTCGCTTGGTCATCCCGAAATCCAAAGTGAGCGCCGTCATGAGCGCAACGGGATGGAAAGCGCTCGCGGTCAGATAAGTAAGAAAGAACGTGTCTTTCATCGAAGGGCACGTTTTTTGTATGCGATTAGGAGAAAAGTACGAAATCTAGAAATATAAATTCCTATTTTTATGATTAAAAGTTGAAATTAAATTTCTAGATGATACACTCCTGTTAAGAAATTGAAGCGCTTACATGAATCGAAGGAGGAATTTCTGATGAAAAAGTGGATGGGTGGTATGGCCGCGTTGACGATCCTTACGACTTCCATCGTCTGGTTGGAAGCCGATGCGAAGTCTGAACCGAAAAAGCCAAAGGTCGAACTCGGGGTCGACCGCTTGATGGAAAATCCGGAAATCTTGAAAGGGAAACGGGTTGGACTGATCACGAATCCGACCGGGGTCAATGCGGAACGAACGAGCATCGTCGACCTGTTTGACCAGTCCGATGACTTTGAATTGACGGCATTGTACGGACCGGAACATGGTGTGCGAGGAGATGCCCAAGCCGGCTCGACCGTCACCTCCTACATCGATGACGTGACGGGATTGCCCGTATATAGTCTATATGGTGCCACGAAGAAACCGACTCCTGAGATGCTACAAGATGTCGACGTGCTCGTCTTTGACATCCAAGACGTCGGGACACGCTACTATACGTATATCTATACGATGGCGTATGCGATGGAAGCCGCAGCCGAGAACGGGATTCCGTTCGTCGTCCTCGACCGTCCGAACCCACAAGGCGGGCTTCGCGTCGACGGACCGGTGCTCGACCCTAACTACTCCAGCTTCATTGGCCTCTATCCGATTCCATTAAAGCATGGGATGACCGTCGGAGAACTCGCGCAACTGTTCAACACCGAGTATAAGATTCAAGCCGACCTCGAAGTCGTCAAAATGAAAGGATGGAAACGTTCGATGATGTATGAGGACACGGGACTCCCGTTCGTCATGCCTTCCCCGAACATGCCGACGACCGACACGGTCAATGTTTACCCTGCGACCGGATTGTTTGAAGGAACGAACCTATCCGAGGGTCGCGGGACGACGAAACCGTTTCAGCTGATCGGCGCGCCGTATATAAAAGCGCATGAATATGCGAATGAGCTGAACGAACTCGAGTTGCCGGGTGTCGCCTTCCGGGCCGCCTCGTTCACTCCGACGTTCTCTAAGCATGCGGGCAAACTGACGCACGGGGTTGAGGTGTATGTTACCGACCCGGCTCGATTCGAATCGACGCGAACCGGGATTGCGATGATTCAAACGGCTCATGACATGTATCCGGACGACTTCGAATTTTTAGCGAACGACTTCATCACGAAACTGACAGGAAACGCCTACGTGAAAGACATGATTCTCGAGGGAGCTCCGCTTGAAGACATCCTGACGAAAATCGAGAACGAGCGAGACGCCTTCCTCCCGATTCGAAAAGAGTATTTGCTGTATAAATGAAGCGAGGATGGGCTCACGAAGAGTCCATCCTTTTTGTAATGAAATGGTAAAACCAAAAATCACCCAAACAATATAGAATATAGGGAGTCCCATAAAAGGAGTCGATTCCATTGAAGAAGCATCTCTCTCTACTACTCACCATCATTCTGACACTCGGTGTGATCGGATCACCACTCTCTATTAGTCCTGTCCAAGCATATTACGAGACGTCAATCAATACGACCGGTTACGTGACGAACATCAGTCAGCTCAACGTCCGGCAGTCACCTTCTTTGAGCGCGAAACGACTTGCGCTCATCCCACGAGACGGCTCGATGCGCGTCCGGACATCGTTCCAGTTGGACGGCGTGCGTTGGTATAAGATCCAATGGGGAAGCGGCTATGCTTATCTGCCCGCCAAGTATGTTCGCTTGTCCACTGCTGAGGTGACATTCACGAAACCGACGTACGTCAAGCCATCGAGCGTCTATTTGAAATCACGTCCGCTCACGACCTCTTCGAACGTCAAGTTCGTGCGACAAGGCACCGAGCTCGAGACCGTCTCATATCGCTATACGGGTACGACTCGTTGGTATAAGGTCCGGTATGGTTCGTATACCGGCTACATCCTTGCGAAACACGTCAGCTTCACGTCACCCATCAACGTGTTGACCGAGACGAACAAAGAACGGGATGCTGCCGGCCTCTCCCTTCTCGCCGCTTCGAGTGAGGCGAATCGTGTCGCTCAAGTCCGTGCCGATGAAATGGCACGCACAGGTCAATTCTCGCATACGCTCAACGAGAACGGCACACCTGGTGATACGTTAGACGCTTACGGTGTCTCGTATCGGGGCTGGGGAGAGAACATCTATAAAGGCTCAAGCGACCCGGTCCTTGCGGTCGATGCCTGGATGAACAGTAGCGGTCATCGCGCAAACATCTTGAATGCGAATTATACGCATCTCGGAATTGGCAAAGCGACCGACGCTCAAGGATTTACCGTCCATGTCCAAGTCTTTTTAACGAAATAACCGACGAAAAGACAGTCACGTCGTGGCTGTCTTTTTGTTTGACCATTCAAAAAAGCGGATTCGCATCCGCTCCTAAGGTCGACTCGCTCCTTATACCTCGTGCTCTTTCACGAGCACACGAAAACGCGGTCGGACGGTCAATTCGATTGACGTCACGGTCCGCTTCCGATCTTCTGCGAGGACGATCAATAACTCCGCCTGATCCCGTCGGTCTTCTAAGATTTCGACTTTACTGACGGTACGGAGTAATTGATAATATACGAGCTCCCCGTCCCGATTTTTGACGTTGATCTCAAATTCGTGATAGCTTGGCGATATTTTAAAGTAGAACGTCTCTTCCTTATTTGTGAATCGAAAAATCGATTCGTCATAGTAAAACGGTAACGTCGAATCCATTCGTTTCGGTTCGACTGTACAAAACGCGGAAAGCACGATCTCGTCCGGGAACAACGCCCCCTCTTGTTTATTGAATTGCCATCCTTTCATCCAAATCCCTCATTTCGACACCTTAATTATCTGAATAATTAGATTATTACATATTTTGATGATTCCGGACAGGGATATTCGTGACAATCCTCGAACACCTTTGTGTGGAATGATGAACAGATGAACGCTGAAGGGAGCCTACCTATGTCGATTATTTCACTCGACCATGTCACGAAACGGTTCGGGAACACTGTCGCCCTGAATGACCTTAGTTTAAACGTAGAAGCCGGGGAACTGTTCGGATTGCTCGGACCGAACGGTGCCGGAAAGACGACCGCCATCTCGGTCATGTTGAATCTATACGAGGCGGACTCCGGGTCGATCCACATTTTCGGAAAAGCGATGCCAAAAGACGAACTGGCCATCAAGCGCCGTGTCGGGATCGTGCCACAGCACGTCTCTGTCTATGACCAGCTGACCGTCTATGAGAACATTCAATTTTTTGCGGAACTATATGGATTCAGCCCGAAAGAAGCGAAACAAAAGACCGAGGCCGCGCTTCACTTCGTCGAACTCGATGCCCATCAAAAGAAACGTCCCCCTGAACTATCCGGAGGTCTCCTCCGTCGCCTCAATATCGCTTGCGGTATCGTCCATGAGCCTGAACTCATCTTTATGGATGAACCGACTGTCGCCATCGACCCGCAGTCGCGAAATACCATTCTAGAAAATATCCGTGAACTGAATCGTCGCGGCGCCACCATCATCTACACGTCACACTATATGGAAGAGGTCGAACTCCTCTGTGACCGAATCGCCATCGTCGACGAAGGGAAGATCATCGCCGAGGGGACACAAGACGAACTGAAAGACCGCGTCATGACGCTCGAGACGGCCCGGATTAAAGTCGATGCACTCACGCCAAATTTGCTCGAACGTCTCGATGCACTCGAACACGTTCAAAAAGTGGAGTATGAAGAGCCATATATCGAGGTGTCGTTAGACAAGGACACGCCACTCGCCCCGCTCCTCGAGACGCTCCATCAAGAACATGTTCACTTCACCTCCATCACCGTCGACCGTCCTTCCCTCAATACCGTCTTTTTGGCATTGACGGGGAAGACGCTCCGGGAATAGGAGGGTCGTCATGTGGACTTTTATCAAATATGATGTGAAACAACGGCTCCGGGATCGCGCCACCCTTTTTTGGATGCTCATCTTCCCGCTCATCCTCATCTTTGGACTCGGGACGATGCTGTCGGCCGTCTTCAGTGACACATTCAAGCTTCCGGTCACGAATGTCGCCTACGTGGAATCGTCGACCGACCAGTATCGCGAACCACTCGAAACCTTCTTAAACGATGAGGAAATCAAAGCGTTCATTCAACTCGTCCCATACGAAGACATCTCAGCTGCCGAACGTGGCGTCAACGATGGTGATGCCGACGTCATCTTACAGCTCGACGTGGCAGATATCACGCTCTTTTATGAAGAGCCGACGACGGTCGAGTTCGACGTCCTCGATGCCATCCTCGGTCAATATACGGCGATCGCCAATCAACAGATCACGCTCGCCGAAGCGGGCGTGTCGGCTCCGTATGAGAATGAGGCTTGGCTCGACACGTCAAGTGTCGACTTGGCAGGTCGCACCCCGACCTCGCTCGAATATTTCACCGTCACCATCTCCATTATGACAGCACTGTTCGGTTCATTTTATATCACGGCGATGGCGCGGGAAGAACAGCCGAACACAGGCAGTTATTTACGCATCCAGGCGGCTCCTGTTCGGACGATTCAGTACCGCCTCGCCCGGACGTTCAGTCGTTATGTCATCATTTTATTGCAGCTCATCCTACTGTTTTGGTTCAGCCATTTCGTCTATCGTACGTTCGACTTGACCAACGTACAGTTCGGCTATCTGATTCTGTCTTGGCTCGCCTTGACCGCGTACGGGGTCGCCATCGGCTTTTTGATTGTCAACTTGCCGAAGTTGAGCACGACGACGAAAGACGCGATCGTCAACGGGTTCGTCGCCATCCTCATGATCTTATCTGGTGGCTATGTCCCCGGCTTTGACCAAGTGACGTTGAACTATGCGCCATGGGCTGCCTATGTGTTCATGCCGATCTTTATGCGGGACGGGATGCTTGCCGTCCTCCTCCGCGAAGGGGACATGAGTATGTATTGGCAAAGTCTCGGACTGCTCGGGATTCATTTACTCGTCTTGATTGCAATCAGTTATCTTCTTTCGAAAGGGGGGAAGCGTCATGGTGCTTATTAGACACGTGGCCAAACGAATGCTCCGGAAGAAAGGGTTATGGGTGTTCACCTTCGTGTCGATGTTCGGATTCGCGCTCATTCTCTCTTTCGTCGGCGGAACGTCCAGTTTGAACGCATCAATCGGCATCGTCGACCGGGATGGTGGACTCCTCGCCGAACGCCTCATTGACGAGGCCGAACGATTTGGTCGGGTCACGTTGCTCGAGTCGGACACGGAGGACGTCTTGTTAGAAGGGGAAGACATCGTTCTGATTATTCCCGAAGACTTCACGGAACAGGCGTTCACAGGCGAGATGCCCCGCCTCTCCTTCTCCGCGATTGCTGGGAGTGACGCCTCGTTGATCGAGCAGGCACTGAACGGTCATCTGTCCCGGGAACAACAACTGCTCGAAGCGAGTGGCTATGAGGAAGCGACGTTCGAACAGCTCGCATCAACTGAGACGTCGAACGGTTACACCCTCAGAAGTGAACCGTTCCAAGAGAGTGTTGCCACGACTGCTCGGACACAAGCCTTCTTCGGTCTATTGTCGTTCATCATGATGTCGACGTTTCTTCAGTTCATCCCGATGTTTGTCGCAGACGACCGGGACGAGAAGATTTATGCGCGGTTGTTTGCCTCACCCGTGACACCAAGGCGTTACTTCGGCTCACTTCTCCTCGCCTTTTATCTCGTCGGTTTTGTCTACGTGATGCTGTTGATCGGTGTGAGCCTTGCTTTATACGGTCAAGACGTCTGGTCCTATCTCCCGACCGTGTTCGCATTGTTTGCTTCCTACCTCCTTGTTTGTTTAGCCTTCGGTGGTCTCATCGCCGTCTTTGCGACGAATCGGGAGAAGGCGAACATCTTTCAAATCTCGGTCACGATGGCGTCCGCTATCACCGGTGGGGCATTCATCAGCCTCCTTTGGTTACCGGATTCATTGAAACTCGTCGGTCGTTTCTTGCCGACCTATTGGTTAAATAACGGTGTCATCACGATGTATGAGGGACAGTTCCCGTTCCTCTCCATCCTTGTCATGATCGGCATGACGGGAATCGTCTTCCTGCTCACCATCTTCGTATTGAAGAAACGACCACTGACCGTTTGAAAAAGCGAGTCCCCTATTTTAGGAGGACTCGCTTGTTTATTGTTGAAGTGTCGGCACAACTTTTTCAAAGAAGACATCGACGAGCGTCGGATCGAACTGTTTCCCCGCCTCTTTTTTAATGATGGCAAGTGCCTCGTCAATCGTCTTCGCTTGTCTGTACGGTCGCCCTGTCACCATGACGTCAAACGTGTCGGCGACGGCAATGATCCGTGAGGCGAGCGGAATGTCATAATCGCTCAATCCTTTCGGATACCCTTTTCCGTCCCAACGTTCATGGTGCGCCAGTACGATTTCGGACAAGGCGACATATTCAGGCACCGTACTTAAAATGTTATAACTGATTTCCGGATGGCGCTTGATTTCGCGCCACTCGTCTTCCGTCAACGCGTCGGGCTTGTCTAGAATGTCGTTACTGATGGCCACTTTTCCGATATCATGCAAGATGGCGGCTGTGCGAATCTCGTTCACCTCGGCAGTCGTGAAGCCCATCGCCTCTGCGAGTTGCCCGGACAAGTTGGCGACCCGCTTTGAATGTGCCTCTTCGCGTGGAATCTTCTCGTACAGCGTACGCATGATGATTTGAATGGAATGGTGGCGTCGACTCTGCTTTTCAGAAACCTTATGGTGATACATCCGATCTTCCGCTAAATTGAACACTTCGCTCAATTCGGAATTGGAGTCATGTTTGACCGCTTCACCGAACGATGCGGAAATCGGTAACCCTTCTACCGTCTGTTCGTGGAAGAGACGACCAAGACGGTCCGACAGTTGTTTCGCTTCATCGAGTGTCGTGTTCGGCGAGATGATGACAAACTCATCGCCCCCGACTCGCGCCACTTCATCCTTCGCACGCAATTCATTTCGTAAAATATTTGCTGCTTCGACAAGTAACTGATCGCCAACCAAGTGACCGAACGCATCGTTCGTGAGCTTAAGACCGTTAATATCGATGACGATGAGAGAGAGCGGATAATAGTGTTCATCATCGTAACGTTCCAGTGCCTCTTCAAAGTAACGGCGGTTTTTGACACCCGTCAACTGGTCGTGATAACTGAGATACTCAATCTCTTTCTCATACTTTTTCTTCTCCGTGACGTCCCCGATATAGCCATGCCAGAGCACATGACCTTCCGCGATCTTCTCCGGACGGGATGACCCGAGAATCCAAATCGTACGGCCATCCTCGGTCAACACGCGAAACTCCGCGTCCCAAATCGTCAAGTTCCGATACGATTCATCAATCGACTGCATGACATACGGATAGTCATCCGGGTGCATCCGTTGAAAGACAATCCCTGCCTCTGCTTGCACTTCTTCCGCCGTAATTCCTAACATATCTTCGAATCCTTTACTAAAGAACGGGAAGTTGAAACTACCGTCGGGCAGCAGCTCAAACTGATAGATGGCCCCAGGAATTTGGTCGGACAGCTTCGTCAATAACCGGTCCCGATCCGCTAATTTCTCTTCTAACTGAACCCGGTCGGTCACGTCTTTGGCAACCGCATAAATATAATTCCCTTGAAGCTTACAATGCCATTCAATCGAACGATACGTATCGTCAACCGTTCGGAACCGGTTGACGAAGCGGAACAGTTCACCGCGTTCTTCAAGTTCTGCAAAGCCGGCTTCCGTAATGACATCATCATCCGGATGAATCAGGCTGAGGAAATCGATATTCTCCAACTCTTCAAGAGAGTATCCTAAAACGCGCTCCCACGTATCGTTCAAATGAAGCACTTGTCGGGTGTTCAAAGCCATGATGCATTCCAAGTCGAGTGTCGCGAATCCATCAAACATCGACTTCTTCGTTTCCCCTACTTGATGATCGGCTTTCGTCAATTGTTGGTGGACGTGGACGAGATACAACTCCACAAGACCGAGACGGTTCGCCTGTTTCCCCTGTTCCATTACAATCGTCAAGTCCCCGTATAAAATACCGTCCTTTTCGATTTTAAATAAAACAACTTCTCCGAGTGAGAAAATTCGAAGTAAGTTTTTAATGAGTCGTTTCGGCAAGGCGCCATCAATCAATGGGTCAATCCCATCGAACACAAGAGGGTTCGAATGATTCAATAACTCTCGCCGCTGATCCGTCATCGGCCATTTGCGTCCAACCGGATGGAAACCGAGTACGTCGAGACTTCTCTCTAACATTTCGTCGATACTGGATAAGGCGACCGTCGTGTATGATTCGCCATGATCCTCTACTAAGTTAAGCGCAACGGCCTTCGCGCCGGTGAAATCACGAATTTGGTCGAGAAATTGTTGGTTCATCAACAAGTCGCTTCCTGTCGAAATGAATCGATGCGAGACGTTCACGAGTTGTTTCAACGCATTGTTTTCTTGGACGTGCCGCGTAATATCATGAAACATGACCGAGACAAATCCTTGTCGTTCACTGAAAACGGACATCTCGAACCATGATTTATTGCGACGAGAAAAATGTTCGAACGTCACCGTACCGCCATCGTTGACGACGTGTGCCACTTGAATCATCCACTCCCGCTCACTGTATTCAAAGTCTTTTAAGGCGCTTGACACTTTTTTTCCGATAAAGTGTTTGCGCTTCCCCTTCATAATCTTCTCAAAGGCAGGATTCACTTCAAAGAACTCATAGTCAATCGGCTCCGAAGCATCGTCGTATATCACTTTAAACTCGACGTAGCCTTGGGGCATATGGCGTAACAATGTATCGTATGAAGAATGAATGGGGTTTGTCACGTCACTTCCTCCTCAGCAAGAATAATCACTACCTAGTTTACCTTATTTATGATTGATTCCCTATTTTTTCCGAAGTCATTCCCATATACACTTTTAAAGTTTTTGTAAAATGCATGCCGACTTCTTGCCACCATTTCTCTCATTTGTTAGACTGGTTTCGAAAACCGATATCGATTTTCGATATGAAGGAGATGAAACATATGGAAGACCGCGTCTTGCGGAAGTTGTTTCTTGGATTCATCCATATTCACATTTTGCATCATGCCGCAGAACATCCCGTCTACGGGGCATGGATGGTCGATGAACTTCGGGAGCATGGGTACGAAATCAGTGCCGGAACGCTCTACCCGATCCTGCATGGTATGGAAAAAGACGGGCTCTTGATTCGTGAGAACGAGACGGTCGATGGACACGTCCGTAAAAATTACGTGACGACCGAAAAAGGGCTCTCAGTGTTGAAAGAAGCCCGTCAAAAAGCATATGAGCTATTCAAAGAAATTAAGGAGTGAAGACATGACACAACGTGTGACGTTTAAAACGTTACTAGAAATTTTATTCGTTTCAACGAGGCTCGGCCTCACCTCGTTCGGTGGACCGGTCGCCCACCTCGGGTACTTCCACGAGGAGTATGTGAGACGACGCAAATGGATGGATGAGAAAGCATACGCCGACCTCGTCGCCTTATGCCAATTCTTACCTGGACCGGCCAGTTCACAGGTCGGCATCGGCATCGGGATCGTCCGCGGCGGTATATTAGGTGGGATCACCTCGTTCATCGGCTTCACGACGCCGTCGGTCGTTGCCCTCATCCTGTTCGCTTTATTGTTGTCTGGGCTCGATGTGTCCGACGCAGGTTGGCTCTATGGCTTGAAAGTCGTCGCCGTCGCCATCGTCGCCCATGCCATCTTAGGGATGGCGAGTAAACTGACACCTGATACAAAGACACGAACGATCGCCTTTTTCGCCTTGGCGGGCGTCCTATTATGGCAGACGACGTTCAGTCAGGTGTTGTTTATTCTTCTCGCGGCTCTCGCCGGATTCTTGTTGTTCAAGCCCGAGCGCCTCGATGCGAAATCAAGTGCGTTCCCCATTTCGAAACGACTCGGGGCCGTCTTGCTGTCGATATTCGGTGCCCTTCTCGTCATCTTGCCGATTTTGCGAGAGACGTTTGAAAATCAGACGATTGCCTTGTTCGATAGTTTTTACCGGGCCGGTGCCCTCGTCTTCGGCGGTGGTCACGTCGTCTTGCCGTTACTTGAGCGTGAGCTCGTGCCTGCTGGTTTCCTGAGTGAAGAAGCCTTTCTCGCAGGATACGGTGCCGCTCAGGCCGTCCCTGGACCGCTTTTCACGTTCGCATCTTATTTAGGAACGGTGATCAATGGTTTATCGGGTGGCATCCTGGCGACGGTCGCGATTTTCTTGCCGGCCTTCTTGCTTATCCTCGGGGCCCTTCCGTTTTGGGACGCGCTCCGTCATAATCCGAAAGTCGCCGGCGCCCTCATCGGCGTCAACGCGGCAGTGGTCGGGATTTTGATTGCGGCATTCTACAGCCCAATCTTCACGAGTACCGTCAACGACGCGGTCGACTTCGTATTTGCCGCCTTCCTGTTCGTCATGATTGCCTATTGGAAACTGCCCCCATGGGCGCTCGTTATCGCCGGAGTACTTGGTGGGACGTTGATTAAGTTGATGTAATTCCTAAGGGACCTCGTGTCCCTTTTTTGGTGGGTTTTTACGTCATTTGATTGTTAATCTTTTGAAACCATTCCCTCTCCCTCGCTCGTTATACTAAAGAATGGATTGAAAATTAAGGGAAATGTCCGCTTTACTAGAAAGGAAGTGGGGGCATGAAACCACTCAAACATACAACGTATATGCCTGGTCTCGATGGCTTGCGCACGTTCGCCGTCTTGGCTGTTATTTTATATCATTTAAACGTACCTTACATATCCGGGGGGTTCCTCGGTGTCGATGTCTTCTTCGTCTTGTCCGGCTATTTGATCACCGGCATCTTGCTTCGAGAATGGACGAAGACGGGCACAATCAATTTGAAAACATTCTACGTCGCACGTTTCCGACGATTGCTGCCGGCACTCGTCTTGATGCTGTCGGTCGTCATGACGTATGTGACGCTATTTGATCGCTCCTTGCTCGATACGGTGCGCCAGGATTCATTGGCCGCACTCGCCTATGTGAATAACTGGTGGTATATCTTCCACGAAGTCTCGTACTTCGAGAGTTTCGGAAAGCCGTCACCCCTTCAAAACTTATGGTCTCTCTCAATTGAAGAACAGTTTTATGCGGTCTGGCCGTTACTCTTACTCGTCGGTCTCGCGTTTCGGAAGCGGTTGCTCCAATCGGTCGCTGCACTCTTATTCGTTTCCGCCGCTTGGATGGCGTTCCGATATGTGCCCGAGGCCGACCCGAGCCGTGTCTACTACGGAACCGACACACGATTGTTCGGTCTGCTCATGGGAGCTCTCTTAGCATTTGGTTGGCGTCCGGATACATTCAAAGAAGTTATCCCTTCTATCGGTCGCCACGTGTTAAACGTCGCAGGAGGCATCTCACTCGTCGGGATCGGATACATCATCAGTCATGTCAACGCCTACGATGCGTTCCTCTATTATGGGGGCTTCCTACTTGTCGCCTTCTTATCCGCCCTATTGATTGCCGCTGTCGCCCATCCGGCGACCATTTGGTCACGACTGTTTGGAAGCGCTTGGCTTCGCGTGATCGGCACACGGACGTATGGGATTTACTTGTGGCACTATCCGGTCATCATTCTATCGACACCGCTCGAACGACTTGGTACGTTCTCACCAATTCTTTCCGTCGGGCAAGTCGTGTTGACGCTCTTGATCGCCGAGTTGTCGTATCGCTACGTCGAGACACCGATTCGCCGATATGGATTCAAACAAGCGTTCCGTCAGCTCATCTCGACACCGACGCATCCGAGCGCACGCTTCGTCACCACGGCGTGTGCGACGGCACTCTCACTCGTCCTCGTTGGGAATCTGACCATCTTAGCATTCACAGAACCAGAATCGGTTCAGGATGAAATTCCAATCGTGAAAGTACCGATGCCAAAAGAAGAAAGACCGGACGTACCGAAAGAATCGGAAGACGTCCCGTCTGAAGAGACATCGACTGAGGAGAACACGGCACCACCTGAAGAACCAGACATCCAGACATGTCCACCGGCTCTCGCGATTGGGGACTCGGTCATGCTCGGATTGAACGAATATTTGGCAGATGCCTTCCCGAATATGAAAATTGACGCCCAAATCGGACGTCAAGTTCGCGACGCCATCCCGGTCGCGTCACAATATCAATCGTACAATGCTCCAGGTCACGTCGTATTCCTCCATCTCGGGACGAACGGTGCCTTCAAAATGGAGCAACTCGAGACGCTACTCAAGCAGTTCGAGCGAGCGGATCACATCTATTTGATCAATACGCGCGTCCCACGTCCATGGGAGAGCGAGGTCAACGAGAAACTCGCCCGAGCCAGTGAACTGCACGAGAACGTGTCCCTCATCGATTGGCATGAACGGTCAATCGGGAGAGAAGCGTATTTCGAAGGCGACGGGGTCCATTTGAATGTGGAAGGTGCCGAAGCGTTCGGAAATGTGCTGAACGAAGAAATCGGCTGCCAACCAAACTAGGCTCTTGCGAGTGCAAGGGCCTAGTTTTTTTCTTTTCTGAATACGTAACGTCCCAACAGCTTCACATACGCCAATACTTCACGGATGAGATATCGTCCTTTCGCAAGCGGTGGGGTCGGTGCATATAGGGCATCGCTCTCGAGCTGAAAATAGAGTCTCGCGATCAGACGGGCGCGCGTCACATGGAAATCATTCGTCACAATCGTCACACCTGATGCGCCATCCCAAAATGAACGGCTGTGCTCAAAATTCTCAATCGTCGACGTCGATGTCGCTTCGACATGGATGCGTGTCGCATCAATCCCTTGCGCCTTCAGTTCTCGTTCGATAACGTGTGCCTCCGCCATCCCTTCATCTGGTCCTTGACCACCCGTTGCGATCAGTTCGACATGAGGGTTTGCCTTCGCATAGGCGGCGGCCACGTTAATTCGATGTTGGAGCGCTCGGGACGGTCGAGTCCCATTCACTTTCGCCCCAAGAATGAGGACGAACCGATACGTCCCTGTCGCGTTCTTTCTCATGTTGTCACCCCGCCTTCGTACGTTCTTCCCTAACTTTACTCAAACAAAGGAATGATTGCACGAATCCACTCTTTTTTACAATTTCAAGTAAATATATTTACATAAATATGAATATTTCATTTGAAATATCCAAAAATTGTTTTATGATAAGGGAGGTAAAACTTCTTGAGGAAGGACTGGTGAACCATGACAGATTCAGATAAATGGTTATCCACCCGCTTCTTATATACACGCGACGCACGACTGTTTGCAGAGATTGAGGTCATCGAGCTCGACCCATCACACTATAAGTTTGTGATTCATCCGACACCGCTTGGCGCCGGAGAATCTCCTTATATGCGACAAGGTCCCTTAGACTCAGGTCATCTCCCCTCTGCTTTTTCTGATGTGAGCCGTGTGTATACGAGACAGCTGGATTGCTTACGTGCCGCGACACGTCTCGTCTCTTCGATTGGACCAGCTCGCTTCACAGCACATTGACCAAAAGAACGGAGTCGCACAGTTGCGACTCCGTTCTTTCTTAATTGTTTCGATCATTTGACGATGATCGGAATCGGCTGATTGATTCCTAGATATTTCGCCTGTAGAGCAACCAAAGGGTCTTGCTGATTACGTTTATTCATCACGTTATAACCTTCTTACCGTGTTTATTCGGTTTCATCGGACAGTCGCTGAAGGGCAGATCGTAACTGACTAATCTCGGCAGACTGCTCTGATTGAATCGTACGAAGTTCATCAAGGTGTCGCTTCGTCGTCTCGAGTTCCTTACGCATAGACTCCAGTCGTTGCTCCCGATCCGCTAATTTCCACGAACAGATCCGGTTCGCACGACGAGCATGCAGCTGGTCGTAACGAACGTGTGGATAACGCGCTACCAAATCGATTTCCTCAGTTCCCTCTTGTCTCACCTCTTCAAGCAGATCAAGGAGAAGCCGTTGCGCCGCTTCATCACGGAAATGTTCATCCACGAGTGCGGACGAGAAACGGGCGAGCTCTCGTCTCGTCGTCTCGTCCATCAATTCGAGGATGGCCTCACCGATTTGACCCGATGTGTATCCATCGTATTTCGTCCCGATGCCGCCAAAGTTCGTACTCGCAATGTCTTGCCACGTCGAAGGTGTGACCAACCCTTGATAACTTTTACTCCCGACAGCGATCGTCGGTTTGCCGACCGCCATCCCTTCGAGCGCAGAGCGTCCTGGGGCGATGACAAAATCGGCACGACGCATCGCTTCGGGTAAATCGTCCTGTTCGACCCAATCGAGCCATTCTATCGTTTGACCGGTCCCTTCAAGCGCTTCCTCATAACGTGATGCATATTTTTCCCGTTGTGTCCCGTCCCCGACAACGATCCAGTCAATCGGTAAAGACCGGACCCGCTCGTCTTCTAGCGCGTCTAAGAAGACGTCTAAAATAAACAGTTTGTCCGCATCGAGTCGTGAGGTGAATAGACCCGTCACGCGTTCTGACGATACGGTCGTCGCATCAGGCACGAATGCATCATCGACTCCGTTCGGGATGACGATGAGTTTTGATTCGATGGCGGGACAATGCTCCATAAGATGGGTCGCAATCCGTTCCGAGACGGCGATTACACGGGAAACGCTCGCATTATACTGCTCAATCTCATCGTAATACATCCCATGGATGACGAGGACGAACGGGATGCCGTTCGTCTCCGCCACCGCAAGGCCGACCTGTCGTGAATCGAACGGATGGGCATACACGACATCGAAAGATTGTGTCCGCACCACCTCAATCACCCGTGTGACGTCCTCATTGGAATAATCGGTTCGCATGATTCGACCACCGAGCGCCTCTACCTCTTCAGCAAAGGGACCCGGTTTACAGATGACGGTCACCTCATGCCCCTCTCGAATGAGCACTTTCACAGATGATAAGATGTGCCGATGAAGCCCACCCATCGCGGAGTGGAAGAATACCGGTAGCAATATGTTCATGAAGCGCACCTGCCTTTTCGAAGGGATCGCGTTCGATCACAGACCTTCTTGATACATCGAACCGAGTCCTGTAATTCGGTCATTGTGTAAGAATAGAACCGCGTCGACATCGTTCTCTTTCGCATAATCCGCGATGCTGACATCGTAGTCATCGAGATAGCGAACATCAATTGCCGATACCGTCCCGAACGACTCGCCAAGGTAGCCGAGTACCGGGTTCGCATAAGAATCTTTTAAGACGAGAAGATGGTAATCATTCTTAGGATTCTCCTGCGTGATTTCCGCAAGGGCATAGTTGTCCCCCATGAACAAGTTGTAGTAGTTCGTAAAGTCGTCAGTATTTTTTAAGACATCCTTGTCGAGGACGCTATGACCACAATCGTCTCCGTTTTGGCAGACTGTTGTCGTGAACCCATCTTTCGGTTCAAGATACGTGAACGTGTCTGCCGATTCCACGTAAGGCATGGAGATTTCCCGGGCATGAGATCCGTAGAACGGACCATCCACCGTCTTTGTTTCCATTTGCTCGGCAGTTAGGATTGGTGCATCCGGGAATTGCTCGCTTAGGCGGTCCATGATTTGACCGTATGCGAGAAACGCTCCTTCAGGCCGCCAGTGGTGGTCGGTTTTAAAGTAGATGTCCTCGCCCGGTTTGTCACCGAGTGTCTCCTCTAAATCGATGAGCGGAATGCCATTCTCTTCGATCCGCTCGTGCAATTCGTCACGATTATCCGCATCTGCCGACTCGATGTAGGCAGGGAAGATGTTTTGTCGTGTCGCATAGACCGGTTTACTCGGTGCCGAGGCGAAGTATGACGGAATCTTTGCATCGTCCATTTCTTGTTTGAACTGCTTAAAGAATACGCCGAGTGAAGAATATTGGCTCTCATGTGCATCGGGTGCATATAAGAATTCGTCGATACTGATGACGCCGTTATTCATCTGTTGTTGCAAGACGTTGCGTTGAACCCACGCCTGCGTCTCAATCCACATATAGCGCTCAAACACCTGGTCGTTCGCCGCTGCCTCGAACTCTTCCATGTAAGACCCGTCTAAGACGGTCTCGACAGAAGCTTCCGGACGTTGTGCCAACATGCGTCCTTCACTTGCCGAGCGGTCCTGCTCGTTACCGAAGGCATAGACGACCAGTCCATAAAAGATGGTACCAAGGAAGCCGAGCAAGAGGATACTGTTGACCACCCAAGAGAGGCGCCGTCCTTTCGAACGGACTTGTTCGCTTTTGGTTTGTTGTTCCATTGTCAGCCCTCCTTAGAACCGGAAATAAATAAACGGATTGAATGTACTCGAGACGACATATGAAATCGAGATGCCGAAAATGAGCAAGATATAAGCTGCTCGAGCAAGCCCTGCGCTCGCAGCAAGAACCGGACGTTCCGAATCTACCTCGTGGCACAAGAAATGAGCGACCAGCATTTTCGGGATCGGTGTCGCGGCAACCATCGCCAATAGAAGAACTGTCCCGTATTGAACGAGATAGAAGTATGCCGTTTGATCAAACACTTCACCGCCATGTAAGCCGAACATGACTTGGAGATAATCAATCGCGTACGTGAAGTTATCGGCGCGGAAGAATACCCAACCGATGACGACGACGAATAATGTGAACGCATGCGCGAGCCACGCCGGCCATGCTGCAATCCATTTCCCGAGAAATGCCCGTTCGAACATGATAAAAATCCCGTAATAGAGACCCCAAGCGATGAATGTCCAACTCGCCCCGTGCCATACGCCGGTCAATAACCAGACGATGGTCAAGTTGCGATACGTCTTCCATGGGCCTTGACGATTCCCGCCGAGCGGGATGTACACGTAGTCTCGGAACCAGCTACCGAGCGAGATGTGCCAACGACGCCAAAATTCAGACACCGATTTCGAAATATACGGATAATTGAAGTTCTCAAGGAAATGGAACCCAAACATCCGACCGAGACCGATGGCCATGTCCGAATAACCAGAGAAGTCAAAGTAAATTTGGAGCGAGTAGGCGATGATTCCGATCCAGGCGAGTGTCGTCGACAGGTCTCCTGCCGATTGACTGAACACTTGGTCGGCCACATACCCACAACTGTTCGCTAAAATCATCTTCTTCCCTAGACCGATGACGAAGCGTTGGATCCCCGAGACGAAGTCATCGACTGTCTCACGGCGGTCCACGATCTCATCTGCGACCGTTTGATAGCGGACGATCGGTCCGGCAATCAACTGCGGGAAGAACGAGACATACAGTGCCAAATCAAATAAGTTCTTCTGGAGTCGCCCGTCGTTCCGATACACGTCGATGACGTAACTCATCGCTTGGAACGTGAAGAATGAAATCCCCAGTGGTAGCGGGATCTCCGGGTCGTTCAGCGAGAAGCCGAATACCGAGTTGACGTTCTCGACGAAGAAACTGGCATACTTGAAGACGCCGAGCATTCCGAGGTTCCCGAGAAGCATGAGCGTCATCGTCCATTTGATTTTCTTCGAATCGTCCCGATATTTGTCGACCATGAAGCCGAACGCATAGTTCATGACGATGGAAGCGAGCATGATGAGAACAAATCGTGGTTCGCCCCATGCGTAGAAGAATAAACTTGAAACGAGTAGAATCGTATTCTTCAGCCAGCGTGGTGATACGAAGTAAAGCAACAGCACGACCGGCAAGAAATAAAATAGAAATACCGTGGAACTAAATAACATACCGAATGGTCCCTTTCTCCCTTAAGACTTGCTCCGTTCAGCGGAACGTTACATAGAGGTCATCGAATCGTACTGTGATCGGGTCGAGCGTCTCAACGATGTATTTGTACGACATCTTGAAATACTTGGCGCCGTCCATCTGCTTCACGACTTCTTCAATCGGATTCATCCCCGGATTCAACGTGAGCGAGAAACGTTTGTTCGAAAGACGCTCCTCATCTGAATACTGCATGACATACAATTCAAATCGAACTGCGCAATCGCCTTCGACATAAATCGAGGTCTTCACTTCCATCTCGTCCCCCTCATCCATCTTGGCGTCTGCCAAAAAGATTTTTGACGGTGGAATCTCAAACTTCAAATCAAACAACTGGACGTAAATCGAGTCCGTTAACGCTTGTGGTAAAAATGTGACTTCTGTCTTGTATTCTTCTTCGCGCATCGACATATGGTTCTTATGCGGTCCGCGCGGATAGTAATGATAAATCGCCGGACGAATTCGCTTCGTTGACATACAAGCACCTCCGAATCATTAGGTTGATGATACAGAAAAGAGTTGCTGTGCCGGGCACAAAACAACTCTATTCGCTTTCATTTAGTTGGCAAGGATAGCATCGACGATTCGACGTGACGCCTCACCATCACCGTACGGGTTCGATGCTTGTGACATCGCTTTATATGCCGCTTCGTCAGACAAGAGCTCGTCCGCGAGTGAGAAGATGTTCTCTTCTTCGATCCCTGCGAGTTTGAGCGTTCCTGCCGCCACACCTTCTGGACGTTCTGTCGTGTCACGAAGGACGAGGACAGGGACACCGAGAGATGGTGCTTCTTCTTGGACGCCACCTGAATCCGTTAAAATCAAGTGTGATGTCGCCGCATAGTTGTGGAAGTCGAAGACGTCGAGTGGTTCGATCAAATGAACACGTTCGACATCGTGAAGAATCTCGTTAGCGAGTTCACGAACGACCGGGTTCATGTGGACCGGATACACGACTTCGATATCGTCATACTTCTCGATCAAGCGACGAACCGCGCGGAACATGTTGCGCATCGGCTCACCCAAGTTCTCACGACGGTGCGCCGTCAACATGACGAGACGACGGCCTTGCGAACGGATGCTATCGAGCAATTCGCTCGCATAATCGTCACGGACTGTCGTTTTGAGTGCATCGATTGCCGTGTTCCCTGTGACGAAGATCGTCTCTTCATTCTTGCCTTCGCGAAGGAGGTTGTCACGCGACGTTTCCGTCGGTGCGAAATGAAGGTCAGCCATGACACCCGTCAATTGGCGGTTCATCTCTTCCGGGAATGGTGAATATTTGTTGTGTGTGCGCAGGCCAGCCTCAACGTGACCGACTGCGACTTGGTTGTAGAAAGCTGCGAGTGATGCCGCGAATGTCGTCGTTGTATCTCCGTGGACCAAGACGATGTCTGGTTTCGTTTCAGCGATGACTTCGCCCATCCCTTTCAATACGCGTGATGTGACATCGTAAAGCGTCTGCTTGTCTTTCATGATGTCGAGGTCATAGTCCGGTTTGATTTCGAACAGCTCGAGCACTTGGTCAAGCATTTGACGGTGCTGTGCTGTCACGACGACAATCGGCTCTACCCCTTCACGTTTTTTCAACTCAAGTACGAGTGGTGCCATTTTGATGGCTTCTGGTCGCGTCCCAAAGACGGTCATGACTTTTTTCATAGGTCGTTTCGCACGGTCTACTTTCGCCGTGCTTCCTCCTCCCAATTGCTCACGCTTCGTTCGATACTGCGACCGACGAATGGCGTGTTTGTAGTTGTTCTTCTGTCAAAGGCGGCAAGATATACGTCTCCCCGAGCTCTGTCGCATCGACGACCGTCGTACGACGTTTGAGCTTATCGGCTTTGAACGAATCTTGCTGTTCTTTTGACAAGTTGCGGAACCATTTCAAAAACTTGTTGTACTCCCCAACGACTTCATTGACCGGTCCATACTCGCGCACTTCTCCAAACTCAAGCCAAAGGCCGAGCGTACAGAATTGGCGGACTTGTGAGACCGAGTGGCTGATGAAGAAGATCGTCTTCCCTTGATCTTTAAACTCGTTCATCTTAGCGAGACACTTGTCGGTGAACGTTTGGTCCCCGACCGAGAGTGCCTCATCGATGACGAGAATATCAGGGTCGACATTGATCGAGATGGCGAATCCGAGACGAGACTTCATCCCGCTCGAGTACGTCTTGACCGGCTGATTGATAAAGTCACCGATGTCAGCGAATTCAATGATCGCCGGTGTCAAATCGATAATCTCCTGTTTCGTCATCCCGAGCATCAAGCCTTTGAGCTCGATGTTCTCGAGCCCCGTCAAGTTGCCGTTCAAACCAGAAGAAATCGCAATCAATGCCGTCTTCCCGTGAAGTTCGATTTTCCCGTGGGTCGGTGGCATCACATCAGCCAGCAAGTTCGACATCGTCGACTTCCCTGACCCGTTGATGCCGATGATCCCGACCACTTCTCCAGGCGGAACTTCAAACGAGACATTACGGAGCGCATAAAACTGTTTGCCCCCTGCTTTACTAAAGAAGATTTCCTTCAGCTTGTCAGACGGTTTGTTATAAAGCGTATATCGTTTCGATACGTTTTCAAATTTAACCTGGTACATAAGGTCCTCCTCAAATGTAATCGATGAAGTGTCGACGGAAGCGCAAATGAATCATCGACCCGACGAAGAAGAGAACAATGACAACGACCCAATAGTAGAGACCGTAAGCCCAGTTATTCGCCAACCAGTCGGTTCCGAGGAACATCGACCGATATCCTTCGATTAAATAGTAGAGCGGGTTAATTTGTAGGATATTCGCAAGCTTCGCCGGCGGAATCCAAAAGATTGGTGTCAAATACATCAACATCCGCATCATCGACTGAAGAAGGTTTTGAATGTCGCGCACAATCGTTGTGAGCGCAGACGTAATCAAGGCGAGTGAGTACAATAGTGCGAGTGCACTAAACGCCAGGTAGATAAACCATAAAGAATGCAGCCCCATCGGGAATCCGAATGCCCACATCAAGATAAACGATACACCGACTAACGCCACGTGGCGATAGAAGAGTGCGAGCAAGACGTATGCCGGAATCGTCGAGATTGGGAAGCTCATTTTGGAGACCATGCCGATTTTCGAATAGACGGACCGGGCCGTCGAAGTGATCGCCGAGGCTACAAAGAACCAGACGACAATCCCTGCGACCAACCATGGCAGAAACGGCACGCCGTCAACCGGCCTGCCGCTCCGAATACCAAATCCAAATACGAACCAATATACTCCAATCTGCAATAACGGTGTCACGAACTCCCATAAAAATCCGAGGTACTGCATCGAGTTGTTACTTCGCGTCTCATATGTGGCGAGACGGAAAATCAAGTACAAGCTCGACTTTAGCTCTGAAAGAATAGCTTTCGCGGATTTAAACATGTTCATTCACCTGAATCAAAGAACGAGATTCGTTTCCTTTGTATATTTATAGAGGTTGCCGTAGTTGACGACCGTTACGTCTTCACCTTCTGGCTTCACGATGTTGCGTGTGTCGAAAATCATCGGACGGCGCATCGTTGACTTGAGCTCCGCGAAGTCGAGGACTTTGAACTCGTTGTGGTCAACCAATACGAGGACGAGGTCCGCATCTTTGAGTGCTTCTTCTTTTGAAACGAGCTCGAAACGGCTTGATGTTGATTTTTCAACGTGTGAATCGTGAACCGAGATGTTCACGCCACGGTCAAGCAAGATTTCAGCGATCTCAACCGCTGGGCTCTCACGCATGTCATCGACGTTTCCTTTGTATGTCACACCAAAGACAGCGACTTTCGCGTCTTCGATTCCTGCAGTCAACTTCTGAACGTTGTCAGCAACGTAGTGTGGCATCGAGACGTTCGTCTCGCGTGACAAGTTGATGATTTTCGCAAGTTCAGGAGACTTCGCGACGATGAAGTATGGGTCGACCGCGAGGCAGTGTCCACCGACACCAGGACCTGGGCTGTGCAAGTTGACACGTGGGTGTTTGTTCGCCATTTCGATGACGTCAAGCACGTTGATGTCAAGGTCGTTACAAACTTTTGCGAGTTCGTTCGCGAGTGCGATGTTGACGTCACGGAACGTGTTTTCCATGAGTTTCGACATTTCTGCCGTCTTCGCATCCGTTTTCACGATTTCACCTTCAACGAATGTACCGTAGACGCGTGCGCCTGCTTCTGCACATTCTGTCGTGATTCCACCGACGATACGGTTGTTGTGCACGAGTTCATGAAGGATTTGTCCAGGCAATACGCGCTCTGGGCAGTGTACGAGGAAGATGTCTTCACCGACAGTGAATCCAGCTTCTTCAACGAGTGGTTTAACGAAGTCGTCCATCGTACGTGGTGCAATTGTCGACTCGACGATGATGACGTTGCCTTTTTCAACGAATGGTAACACTTTGCGTGTCGCATCCAAGACGTACGTCAAGTCACATGATTTGTGCTCGTCGTCGTTGTTCGGTGTTGGCACCGCGATGATGAAGGCATCTGCTTTCTCTGGTGAGAGTGATGCACGGAATTTCCCTTTTGCCACGACGTCTGCGACCATTTCGCCGAGACCTGGCTCTTCAATGTGAATTTCTCCACGGTTCAATTTATCAACAACATGTTGTGAGATATCGACTCCGACGACGTCGACGCCATAGTTCGCAAAGACAGCCGATGTCGGTAATCCGATATATCCAAGACCTACTGTACATACTTTCATTGTGTGGTAACCTCCAAATGTTTTGACGCGCTTTTTCAATAGCGCATTGTCCATCATTTTATTTCACATTCGATAATAAAACAATACTCATTATACTCTTGAACAATTCTTTGGTGCAATTACATTTTCATGACAATGTCGTCGCAAATTGTTCGTGTGTTTTGCCTGAAATGATTTGTTCCATCTCTTGATAAAGACGATCGAGCGCGAAATGTTTACGAGCGTACGCCTGATAGGCTTTCACGTCCGTCATCAACTTCTCGGTATCTTCTTTATAAGAGAGGATCGTATTGACAAACTCCATCGTGTCCGTGACGAGCAGTTCGTCCGGGTAAATCGTCTCCGCGCCCGTCCAGTGACGGATGAGCGGATAAGACCCCGCAGCCATCGCTTCGGCCGGCGCGAGATGGAAGCTCTCCAAGTCACTCGTCGAGAAGACGAAGCCGATCGATTGGAGCCATGTGTCGACATCGTTTCCATGTCCATCGAAATGGACGTGGTCGCGAAGGTCCGACTCCTCGATGCGTTTCAGTAACGCCTCGTAGTACGCACTCTCCTCTTCACGTTTCCCGATCCAGTAAACATCTTTTGGATGGTGTCCTTTGAAATGGAGCTCGTATCGTTTGTCCGTCTTCAGCAACTCTTCGAGGACGTCGAGCGCCAGGTCCGGGCGTTTCAGTTTCGGGTTCATGCCGATCATCCCGAGACGGAACGTCAAGTCGTCCGCTTGTTTCGGTTTGTCGAGCTTGTCCGCATCGACGGCGTTATAGATCACGGTCATCTGGTGACGCGGGATCCCAAAGAGACGATGCATCTCTTCTAACATATACGGTGAGACGAGGATGATGCGGTCGATATTGTCGAGCGCATATTCCCGTGGAAATGGTGTCTCTTTTTCCTGACGATGAATCCGGACGATGAGACGCTGGTGCGGCAACTTATGTTGCGAGTACCAGACGGCATTGCCGAGTCCCCATTCACAGAAAATGACGTCCGCTTGCGCGAGACATGCCTTACTGTGATTCACATCATGAATCTTGTGTCCGTCCCACTGATCGACGAGGACACGGTAGCGCGGGTCGGCCTCGAAGCGCTCCATGAACATGCGGATAAACTTCAAGTCGTGCCCGGCGAAGAGGATGGTCGTCTTCTGCATCTCCCAGATGGCGTCGTGCAGACGTTCAAACGTACTCGCGAACGTGTAGTTTTTCGCCATATTGTATAGACGTTCCGCCGCATCCTTATAGATGGCCGGATGCGTGAAGGCGAGCTCGACCTTTTCGACAAACTCATCTTCCGAGTTGACGAAGAGCGGATAGCTCGACCCGAGCAACATCTCGTGCATCTTGTTGCGGTTAAGGAGGACCGGTTTCCCGAGTGCCCCATATTCAAGGAGCTTCGTCGACAACTCGAGGCTGTCGTCTAGGTCCGGATGGCGCCATGAGATGCCGATATCGCTCTCTTCGATGAGTGTCTCGACGTCCGCACGCGGGATGCCTTTCAACCAGTGAACTCCCTCATCCGTTTGGAGACGATGTGTCACTTCTTTACGGAAGTTCGGATTGTTCGGGTCTTGGTTGAACTTGTCCCCCGCCACCTTCAACTCGACGTCCGGCATCCGGACCCGTACTTTTTTGAGTGCATCGAGAATCTCAGCCGAGTACCAAAGTGGCGCGAACTTTCCTGTATAGACGAGACGTTTCGCCTGACGTTTGAACGTCGGCGTCGCCTCGCGCATATTCGGGATCATCGGGTTCAAGATGAGGAACGGCTTCGGTGTCTGTAAAAACGTCTCGAAGTACGCTTTCATCTCCGCTGTCTGACAGAGCATGCGAGCCGAACGGTCCGCAATCTTCTTCAGACGCGCCAACTCTTCCTGTGACGCTGCCGACGAATCGTGCGTGAAATCTGTGAGATACGTCCACGTCTTTTTCATTGTATGTTCATAATCCGAGAGCGCATAGGCAAGTTGGAAGCCGCGGATGAACGTCATGTCGTACTGTTTCGTCTCGACGAGCTCGTGAATGAGTTGGGCCGCCTCTTCTGGCTGGAGCACCTTCTTCTCATAATACGGCTCGTCTTTCTTCGTCGAGTCTTCTGTGAAGACGTCGATGAAGTTGACACGATCGAGCTGTTTGATTGACGCTGTCACTTCCGGTTTCACGATCGAGCGCTTCAAGAGCACGTCGACCTCGATGTTCGGGTCTTGATTCAACATATGCACGACCGACGTGAGCCAAATGGCCGACCCGTCGATCAAGTTTAAATTGACGTCCCCGTATACGAGGATCTGTAGCGGTTGCTTCGTCATAATGTTACCTCCTGAAGGTCCGCTTCATCCATGGCGGCACCGGCTTTCACGTATTGATACGGGTCGACACTGAAGATGCGTTTACCCGAACGGGCGAGCTCATTCAAGCTCTCGTCCGCTTCAAAGAGGTGAAGCGCCTCCTCGACCGTATAGAAACGGAGTGCCGACGGCTGCACGATGGAGCGGGACGGTGTCGCGTCAAACACGTAACGATACGATTCATCGTGATCTTGTTTGGCAAGCTTGCCGTCATACGTATAGTAATCCTCTTTCGTGAGAATGTCCGCTTCCGCATAGCGTGCCGCGAGCAGATAATCGCTCAAGTAGTTCGGACCGTAATAATCGTCCGACTTCAAGTGGGCGACCCAATCGTACGATTCGACCATCTCCGTGAACGACGTGTAGTGCGTCAAGTAGCTACGCATATACGTCGAAATCGACGGCGTGTTGTACGTGTTGTACACATCGATGTGATCGTCGAACTTATCGAGGAACATCATGAGGTGTTTATGCTCATAGTGCTGTGCCTCGAACTGGGCGACGACGCGTTCTGCCTCTTCGCGCGACTTGATGAAGGCGACAACAGCAATCTTTTCATGGTCGACACGGTACGGGATGCCGACGTCCTGGACGATCTTCGCCAGACGTTGCGTATACGTGTGATACGTCAAGACGTGACGCATCCCGCGCATCGCAATGTCCTCATAGAACGAGTCATCCGTCATCAAGCGGCGGAACGTCTCGTCTAAGTCAGACTCCCCATCGTCGAGGAAGACGTAATCGCCAAGCATGGCGTCGACGCCGACCGAACGGGTACTGACGACCGGTGTCGCACAAGCGAGTCCTTCAAAGACACGACGCGAGAACATCGTCGGTGAATCATTGACCGAGTTGACGTTCAACATCACTTTATACCCTTTATACGCCTTGGCAATCTGGTTATATTTCAAACTGCCGCGAATGGCGTGACGGAACTGTTCCGGGAATTGGAGCTGGTCACTCTCCCCGCGTTGGTTGACCGCATAGTTTCGGTCATAAATCGCCAGACCATATTTGTCCGCCGCCGCGAACAAACGGTCCATGTCGGCTTTCCGCGATTCGTGACGATTCGCATAATACGAACCGGCGAAACACGCATATGGTTCACGTGTCCCCGGTAAGCGGATCGGGTTATGTTCTTTCGGCTGAGCCGCGAACGGTAACGCATCGACCCGGTCATGACCACAATCCTCTTTATAGTTCGGGACACGGTTCATGTCGGTCGTATACACATAGTCGAATCGCTTCACCGTCTCGATGAAACGGTCGTAGTGAATCGGGTCCTCTTTGTTCCAGAAGACGGTCGGGATATTGTGATAACGGCACCAAGCGAGGAGGGCGTCGAGCTCTTCCCACGTGTTCGTGCCGTATTTGACGATTTTCTTCTCCCAGGCGCCGGCGTTCCCTTTCCACGCCGATTCGACGACGAGAACGTCCGGTTGCTCATCGAGGAGCACCGTTTTCCAGTTGTCTGGTGTGAACGTGATGAGCTGGCATTCTGGCTTATAGGAAGCCATCGTGAACTCATCAAAGATCGCCGCGACCTTCAGTTCGTGAAGTTCACGCGGAACCGGTGCGAAGAAACGCGCCTCGCGCACGTCCATCCACGTCGGGTTTTCCGTCCCGTCGCTGACGAGTTCCTCGGCCACACGGATACGGTCGATTCGTGCCTCTCCCACACCGTCGACACGGAGGGCGAAACGAAGGAAACGGATCCCACGGTCGAAATAGAAGACTTTCTCGCTGCCGATTTGTACTTGTTGCATGATCTGACGCTCTGTCGCCGAGTAGGCGATGATATAGAGGACGACGTTCGCCCCTTCATCGGCCACACCGTCGAGCGTGACACGATAGCGACTGTTCGCCTTCACTTCATATGGGAACTCTGTTGGGAGCAATTTGAAACTATTGTTCATCTCAGCGTACGAGATGTAACGCCGCTGATCGTCCTCGCCTTTCAAATTGACGACGAGTTGGTCATCCCGGCTCTTCAACTTGATGAGGTCCGGTGCAGGAATCGTCCACATATCCGGTTTGAGCGACAAGACGTCCTCACGACGGACGCTCTTCTCGCGAATCATCCCGATGTTCAAGTTCTCGAGCTCTCCCGATCCGCTCACGCGGAGGAAGTAACGGATCGAGCGATGTGACGGTGCGATGCGGACGATCCCACTCAGTCCGAGTGGCACTTCAATCAAACGGTCCTGTCCTGACACCGTGTACGTCGCGATGAATAGCGACGCGTCCGCTGTCCCGGTACGGTCCCCTTTCAAATAGAAACGATACAAGTCGTCATCCATGTCACCCGTCTCAAAGTCGATGCCACGTTCCGTATCGACGTTCGGCAACGCGACCTCGTCGACACCGTAATGTGTATATTGGTTTCCTTCGGCACGCACAACGAGTGTGTCGCCATCGAAGTGAGCCACCTCACTCTGTGGTTTGAGGGAACGGAGTGATGTTGACGTGAGCGGATAACGGAAGTCAAAGGCATCGAGCGAAATGTTCGCGGCCGTCCCTTCCACTGTCCAAAGCGAGAGTGTGCCGAGCGTGAGCTCGACGAGGCTGAACGCGCCTGCCCCATTGACTTCAAGATGTGCCCGGACGATTTGTTCACCCATCCCGAGTGTCACATCGACGTGGTCCCCGTCCTGTACGGTGACGTAACGGGTACGTCCCCCTTTGCGAACGACCTCTAACGTCAATGTCGGCATCAAGCCTTCGCGCGATTTGACGCGCATCATGGCTGTGAATGTCTTTTGGCCGGAATCGACCAAGTCGTTTACTGAGATGATGTCACTTTCACGTTTAGGACGATAGGTAAGCGTGACCGCTTCGTCTCCTGAGAAGACGAGGTCCGTCCCTTCGACGTGTACGTATGGTGAACGTGTATACCAGTTTGGTACGACTTCTCGTAGTTGATGCGATTTATTCGGACGCTTCAACACTTTACGACCGAGTCGCTTCGACCGTTGTACCCCAAGGTAAGCGGCGCGACGTGCTTTTTTCTGCCAATCCATCCTCATATCCTCCAAATCATCGATTCTCCCGAATCCGATTCTTTATTTACGAATGCGTCGTGCGACAGCTTGTGCTTTCAAAATGGCTTTACCCGCTTTTGATTGCACGAGGCGACGATACTTCTTGTTCAAGATTTCATACTTACGCTTCAAGTCATGAACCGCCTGTTCTTTCTTCTCAAGCGATTGGACTGTCCATTCGAACGTATAGAGAAGATCTCCATACTTTTGGACGAGACGACGATGCTTTTGGCGCAAGAGCCGCTCATCGTGTTTCAGATGACGAATCTCCTCTTCTTGAAGTTTGATTCGCTGTTTCAACAATCCGATTTCTTTTTCCACTTCATTGCTCATGGTCTCACCTCACAAGTATGCGTCAAAATAGAGACGCTTCAATTCTTCTTTTTGTCCTGATTCATATAAGTCGACGAACTGTTTCACAATCGGCGTCTCTAGTTCCATCGGACGATACTGTTCGATGATTTCATAAAGCATTCCGGCGTTGTCGAAAAATTCTTCCGGCTTGCTGCGGCGTAGGAAGACGAGGTACCACATCGAGAAGAACCGTTCGAATCGAGTCGAGCGGTATTGGTCGAGCACGCCTTCGCGAGCGAACGCTTTCGCCCGGGCCGTCTCCCGGATGACACACTTCATAAAGTATTTCTTCGTGATCGTATTGACCGTCGAACCGGCGACGGCCGCGTAATAGTCATGGATCGTCAAGTCGAGCAGAGCGACTCGTTCCGCGCTGAGGAACATCTCTTGGAAGAAGAGTGAGTCTTGTCCGACCGCGCCGATGACCTGTTTCAAATCATGCTTCTGGATGAAGTCTTTTTTTATGACCATCGTTTGGATACTCTGCACCTTGAAGTTGTGCTCGAGCAAGTACGCTCTCGGGTCTTCGATGACGCGAACGCCATCCTTCTCAAGGTCTTCGAGTTCGATCATCGCTTCACGGTTCGCAAGCTTCAACATGCTTCCGACAGAGAGGTCGAGCGTGTCATCCTCTTGCATGACACGGAACAGTGCCGCATAGCCGTCGTTGACCGCTTCATTATCCGGATCAAGGAAGGCGATGTATGGCGTCGTCGCGAGCTCCACCCCTTTGTTTCGTGGGCGCGAGGCGCTGCCGCTCCCGCCGTCGTTGAACGAGTACGTGTAGACGTTCGGATATTTCCGGACGAGGCGTTCGATATAGCCGATCGTCTCTTGATCCGTCGAACCGTCGTCGACGAGCCAAATCTCCATGTCTTCAAACATCGAGCTACGGCGAAGACTCGAGAAGCACTTGTTATATAGATAACGACCGTTATTGTAAATCGGGACAATCATCGAAAGCTGATAGTCACTTGGCTCGTTCGGGACGAGCACGTCGTCTGGGGCGAGCAGTTCGAAATGATCGATGGCATAACCTTGACCTTCGACGCGTTGATTGTCCCGAAGCGTCTCAAGCGACACGTGACTAGCGGCGAACATCGTCATAGCCACGTCAGCATAGTCTTCCACGAACTCATGGATGATGTCCTGCCCTTTGGTCACGAACGAGACGTCCGTGTACTTGAAGGCATTGACCAAGTCTTCTACGTAATAGTCGAGATAATGATGACGGTCGTCAAACACGGTCACAAAATCAGCCGTACGTAAATCGACTTCCTGCAAATCCGCTTCGGCGACGAAGCGTTTGTATGGATACGATTGGCGCTCGAACTGTTCGCGTGTCGCCGTCACATCACCGCGACCGATGACGAGGACGTCACGACGAATTTCATGGTTGATGCCAAGAATAAATAACATCTCGCTGAAGCGGTCATACATCGTATGGTTCGAGAAGATGGTACGAACACCGGACAGCTGATGTTCGAGACGCTCTTCGTCCGATTTGAACATTTCTAAAATCCCTTGTGCATCTAGAGCGCTTGTCGCGATGAACACGTTCGGGAAGTCGTTGTTGACGGCGACGTTATAATTCGTCAAGACGAGTTGAGCGCGAGCCTGTGCATCATAGATGGCTTGCGCGCTCATCGTCGGACTGTTTTTCACTTCATTGACATGAAGCACCCAATTCGATGTCTCTTTCAGCTTCTCCATATCCTCAGGGTCCCCATGGACGAGGACATCGTGAAGCGACTTCGGTGCGAGTGACGCTTTCGACTCATTTGCCTCACGCATCACATAGAGTTCTTTGTTCGCATCGCGAACGCCTTGCGCGAGCGTCTCCAAATCTTTTGCGAACCGTTGGACAGGAAAACGGTTCGTCACGACGACACGGTCTACCTTGCCGCGCGTCATCCCAATTGGGTTCACATGAAGCGGGTCGACTCCCGGACGGATGACGAATACCCGTTCATGCCCGGCTTCTTCAATATATTCCGTCACACGCTCTTCGTTTGCCGTGAAGATGTAGTCACATTGCGCGGCAAGTGACGAGAAGCGGTCGAAATGATTCGTATCGAGTGTCGTTTCGAAGACGACACGGATCTCCTTTTGTTTCGCTTTACGAATCAAGTTTCCGAGCCAGTGACGAGAGTGCGAGCGTGGCGTCCCCATGTGATGGAAGGCCGTCGTCTCATCTTCTGTGAGCGCTGCCGAGATGAGCAGGAAATCGATGTCTTCTGCCTCAAGCAATTCTAAAAAGCCTGTCACGTTCTCAAAGTAATGGGTGTGACAAAGACGTTCGAGCTCTTTGGCCCGCTTGACCGGTCCGACGAACGCGACATGCACATTCGCCTTCTCATAAAAACTGCTCCCGTTCGACTGGATGCGTGTCACATCAAGTTCTGGGAGGCGTTTCCGAGCTGCTTCGAGCTCTGCCTGTAATGCGGTTTGTTGTTCCTCGAACAGTTTGTCATCTAGACGCGGGCGTTGCGCCTGTCTCGACAAAGAAGGAAGCTCATCTAAGGTAATCAAGTCATCCCCGACCAATGCCTCTTTTCGGTTGACTCGTTCTTTTTCTTCTTTTAACCACGCGATATGCTTTTGCACGTCGCGTAGCGTCGCTTTTACATCCATACGTCCGCTCCACCTTTTTTAAGTAATCAGTATTTCTTCATCTTATCGTATCTTAACAGAGTTACATGTCGGTCGCAATTTGATGACAAATGTGTGGGCCGGCGTTTCACATCAAAAAGACGGACCCATAAATGGATCCGTCCTTGAATCAATTATTCACTTACTCTGCTGCGTTAACGTCGACGATCCGTCCTTCAACAGCTGGTGTGACTTCTTCACCGAGGCTAATCAAGTGATCACGGAAGTTCTCCCAGTCGATGAGACCGAGGTCGTTGACACGGCCGTCTTTGAATGCCGTTTCAAACTCAACATAGTTGTCTCCACCTTGCGCTGTGAAGAAGTTCGTTGCCACTTTGTAGCTTGTCGCATCTTCAACATCGACGAAATCTGTGCCGTTGTTGTACTGCAAGCTAACGATGCGCTCGCCAGCTGGTTTTGAGCTGTCGAACAACACTTTGAATCCAGATACGTGGAGGAATCCACCGTTCTCGATTGGGTAAATACCAACACTGCGCTCAAACGCCGCTTTCAACTCGCTACCTTTCAAGTCCATGATGGCAAGCGTGTTTCCGAACGGTAATGTCGTCAACACTTCACCTGTCGTGACAGGACCCGCATCGATTGCCGCACGAATTCCACCACCGTTTTGAACGGCACCGATGACAGCTGAATCATACTCTTTCGCTTTCGTGAGCATGCCGTCTGTGATCAAGTTTCCGAGCGCTGTTTCGTTTTTACGAACACTCGGTGCTGTTTCGTCACCTTTGTCACGCGGGTTATCGAGCGGCGCTGTAAGAGACACACCGATCGGATCTTCACTGATTGCATCCACGACTTCTTTGAACGGTGCGAGAAGTGAGACCGCATATGGATCTGGTTGAAGTGCCTTCACATCAATCAAGCTACCTGCATGTTTGATGATTTTTCCATCTTTGTCGAATTCGACGTCAACCGTTCCGAGGAAATTGCTATATTGGTCCGCTTGAACGATGACCGTCGGTTCTGTTTTCCCTTCTGTGATGAGGACTGGAGCGCTCAAACGAGTGTGCGTATGGCCACCGACGATGATATCGATCCCGTCTACGTTTTCAGCAAGCAACAAGTCGTTGTCGAACGCTGGGTTGTCGTTGTAACCAAGGTGCGAGACAGCGACGATTTGGTCAACACCCATCTCTTTGAACGCGTCGACCGCTTTTTGTGCTTCTGCGATGTAGTTTTGGAATTCGATCGGTCCTGGGCTTGCAATCGATGCCGTCTCTTCTGTTGTCAAACCGAAGAATCCGACCTTCTCGCCATCGACCACTTTGATGACCCCTTCATACAAACGACCATTATACGCTTTTTGCGAAACTTCGTCACGATAGAGGCTCTTCATGTATTGGTCATTTGCATAGTTGACGTTCGAGCTCACGAACGGGAAGTTCGCATAGCGGACGAAGTCAGCAAGTTCTTTATGTCCTTGTTCCGTACCGAGGTCGAATTCGTGGTTACCCGGTACCATCAAATCATATTTCATGTAGTTCATCAGTTTAAGGTCAGCCTGACCTTTGAACTCGTTGAAGTAGAGCGATCCTGAGAAGACGTCCCCTGCGTCGATCAAGAGGCTATCCGGCTTCTCTGAACGGATTTGCTTGATGGCTGTCGCACGTTTCGGTGCGAGATCGAGTGCCGCGTGCGTATCGTTCGTGTGCATGATCGAGAGCTTGTATCCTTCTACTTTATACGGAACTTCGAGTGTGATCGTTTTTCCACGGTTCGTGTATGTAGCCGTCGCGACGAATTCGCCGACTTCATCTGTGTTGATTCCGCTCCAACGTACTGGTTTTTCGTAAGTGCCGCTCGCGAAACGCACGTCTTGTTTTACGATTCCGACTGCTGGCTTCCCTTGTTTGAACACGAGTGGCTCAGACGGCGGAAGGATTTCGAGTGGATGATCGAGGACGCGTACACGCTTCTCGATGTACATGCCTTTTCCTTTTACGATCCCGCGTGCTGTTTGGAACGTGCCGAGTTTCTCGAGGTCAACGCTTGATTTGTACCAGTAGATTGGCGCCCCTTTATATGTAGCGTCGAGTGCCGCATCCAAATCTCCTTTATATACATACCCTGACTTCGCCTTGACGACCGATACTTTCGGTGCAGCTTCTGTGACAGCAGCTGGCGTGAGTGATGCCGTCGATACAGCGGCTACGGCAAGCGCTGTATACAGTTTACGTGATGATTTCTTTGCCATGTCCAGTTCCCCTTTCGGATTTGCGAACAAGACACACGAAGGAAAGCGCTTACATCGTTCGACTTATGTATAATCCCATTGCCCCAAAGTCGTCCGTTTTTCCCCCATATGTACAATTCGCTCTAGTTCTAACGTAACGGAAAAGCGTCCAATAAACAATCACAAATTGAAGATTTTTAAGTTTTTTACAATTTCCACAAAAAACGATTCCCTCATTATGACAAAGCGGTGCGAGATGCCGAAATCATTTGGGATATAATGGTTCCTAGAAAGAAGGAGGTACAGCCATGTACAAAAAGTTGTTCGGATTTAGTCTGTTATTCGTCGTCCTGTTCGGGATGCAATCCGTCGAGGCGGCATCGCCGTCGTATAAGACGGTCCAATCTACCCCACTGAAGGCGTCTACGCAAAAAGGGGCCAAGACCTTGATGACCGTGAAAACGAACACGAAAGTCGAGCTCCTCAGCAAGACGAACTCGTGGGCTCACGTCCAAATCGGCAAAACGAAGGGGTACCTCTCCATGCGGTCCGTCATGCCGCTCGAGACACCGATTGCTTCCTATGATAGGAACGAAGTCATGAGTTACAAAGGAACGGACATCGTCAGCATCTCTGGAGTCAGCTACAAAATCGACCCGGTGCTCAAGCCATTCTTTCAGAAAAACGGTACCGCGCTGAGAAGTATGATCGTTGTTCCAAAAACGTCAGGACGTACCCTCACCGGATGGAAACAGCTCAGTTTCTTCCCGCTCAGTCAACCTGTCGAGTCAATCATCATCGACAAAGCGGCAGCGAGTCGGATCGACAGTTTTTATATCCCACCTACGAACTTCACATTGACGACGGCAGGACCACTCCGTCAAGTCGTCACGGAATCATATGCGCATTATCCACCTCTTGATGTTGACAGACAAACGCTCACTCTGAACGGTCAGATCGAGCAACTCCATACGGCAGGGGAAGTCCAAATCGCCGGAAAAGGAACGATTGAACGATGGGACATCTCAAAAGATACGGAATATTCCTATGAGATTCCCGTTCGGTATACAGGAGAGGTCGGCTTCTTGAACATCCGCAACACAGATGTCGTCGTACGTGGGACGAGCACGCTCAAAGTCCGTACCGTCTCGGCACCGACGAAGACGCATGTCCTCGGAGGAAAGAACGGTGTCATCGGTTCGATTAAGCCATCGAAGACGATTCGCGGGAAGAAGATGGGGAAAGCCGAACTCGCCATCGACAAGATGTTCTCAAACGTGAACGAAGCATCGGTCACGAGTACACTCGACACGTTGAACATTCCCTACTCGACAGCGCGTGTCGGCGACTATGTGACGGCACTTCGCCAAAATGAGGCGGCTGGACCGAACAAACGTCTCGTCAACTCGGCGACCGACCTGAAAGACATCGTTCGTCTCGTCGATACGGTCATGACGACGAAACAGACGACACCGGCCTACGTGCATACGTCAGATTCTCAACTGAAGGTCCAGACGTTCCATGACCATGTCGACAACGCATCGTATTCCAATCAATACGCACGCGCCGTCACCGCGATGGTCACGGATGGCACATTGCAGACAATCCGTTTCAAACGTCCACTCCTCGAGAAGAAAGAGTGGTATATCAGCCAAGAGAAAGATCAGGTATTTATTTACGATTTCCCTGTCGGATCGACTCGACTCGTCACCATCGACGGCAACACGACTCGTAGCCTCGTCATGGAAACGAAAGCAGTCGAGCGCCCGAATTACGCAGAATCTCGAATCGAACTCGTCTCGATCAATGACAAACCGCTTTCTGCCTATCAGCAAGAGCCACCTGTCTATGAGGCGAAAGTGATCGAATCCGGACATCGTACGTATGTCGCCATCCGGTCGAGTGACAAGGAATGGTTACGAAACATCCACTTCTTCACCGTCGATGTGAACGCAAACTATCGAGATGGGGGTCCGGTCTCAACGGACAAGATCAACCTCGGTAGTTGGAAGTCGTCCGAAACCGTCATCTTCGAAATGTACGGGGCGAAACGATTGAACAACCTCACGATCCAATCATTCGGCTACAAAGACGCCGTCTACAAGTGAAGCCTACAAAAAATGACATCCTCGGCTGAGGATGTCATTTTCCGTTCGGCTGACTGATGATCGTCAACCAGACGTTCGAGTATACGCCCGCCACGATTGCGTAATCGTTCGGGTCCGCCAAGTTGAGCAGCCGTCCGTTCTGATAGAAGTATAGGTTCGTGATGACGCCACCACCTGATGAACCGATGGTGATCCCACGGGCCGTGAGCGTCTCGTCCGGGTCCGTGATGATCGAGACGACGGAGTCGAAACGGTCTCGCTTGACCGTCAAATAACCGCGGTTTTGATCGATATACACTTCTTTAAATCCACGTGGATAATGGGAAGCATTCCCATGAATGTACGGTCCTCTTTTCGGGTCGAGGCGAAGCGCCATCCCGCTGAACGTCAACTGTTCGCCGGTCGTGGACGGAAGAATGAAGTCATTCGCTTCCGCATCGTCCGCCTCGCGCGTCCAAAACAACCCCGCCACCAGCAACATCGCGACAAGCGTTACCTGAAGCCCACTCATCATTCTCTTTTTCATCCGTCTTTCCTTGCGACTCATTAGGTCCTCCTTCATGCGTTTTGCCTAGAACTAGTTCAAAAGAATGTATGACTTTATCCCTATCATCATCCAAACATTTTCGCATATGTAAATGATATACATGATTCTTATACAATTATTGTAATATTGTTGGCAAAAATCATCAAGGAAAAACTCAAATTCGTCTTGTTTTTTTATAATCGAGTCAATACGGAATCCGGATGACGTGCTTCGTCCCGCTCTCAAGCCAATATGAGACGATGTACCTATCCCCTGTTTCTTCCACTTGCGTCTTCACGATGCGAGAATGCGTCCGGTCGAGTCGGATGAGGGTCAAGAAACGGACATCCGTCCCACATTCGATGGATACGACCTGTGGACGACTCACCCATTCGAAATCACGAGCCGACACGTGACTTTCTTCGATCGTCATATACGATTCTTCCCCTGTCATGAGTTGGACGATCTGCATGGCGCGATTCGACGCATCCATGAACCGGACGTTCTGGGACTCCGGCGCCCCCTCGACGAGGTCGAGCCCCGGCGCCACATGGAAGCGCTGGACGAACAGATCCGGTTCTGGTGACGTGATGCGGTCGAAGACGACGAGCGTCCGCGCTTGATCGTAGACGACCTTCCGAGTGTGGAGAGCCCCTTTTCCGATGAGACGGCTCACCCCAGTCGCCACCACCTGTTTTCCGATCGATTCAACGGATACGATGCCGCTCTCCCCGACCCGCTCGACCGACAAATCGAGCTCGTCCCCGAGGCGATGCACTGTGTTGTGTGACGTGACGCGCATCGCCTCCAAGCGTTCCTCACAGTCCGCATACCCATATCGCCCCGTCTCGACGATGAAGTCGCGCCCGAGCCCGTACAGTTCGAGGCTCAGGTCGTCCGCATGCTTGTGGGCCGCACCATGATAACCAGCCGTCATCAAAATATAGGTCGCATCACTGAAGGGACGTTTTACATGGGTCCAATATTCACGCATGACGGCATAGTTCGAGCCGAGGTTCACCATCCGTTCAGACGGGCAAACCCCTTCTTTTCCCCCGCTCAACGCATAAGCGAGTGACGGATGGGACTCGATGCCCGGAATCAGATGCCGTCCCCGAATCTGTCCGCCCGTGTCGCCGACCATCGGGAGGGTCCGGTTCGGCTTGATCAGATGGACGAGACGGTCCGGCATCGCGTCGATGACGTCAAACCGGTCGGATAAGGAGAATCCGTTCACGTTCGCCCAGTCGACGAAGCGGCTCAACATATGATAGACGTACACGTGATAGCCCGGCGAATGTTCGAGATGGGTCCCGTCTATAGCGAGACTCGAATCGAGTTGGGCATCGAGACGCGCGCGGGCGACCCGTTCCCATTCCGGGCTTCGGTCGAACTCAGGGAAACAAGAGGCGATGGCGAAGAGCGCCATGTCCTGGAACAACCCGTGATTATGACGCGGCCGATAAAACGTCGGCGTCGCCAACAGGACGGCATGGTCGTACAGCATCTTCAACAGCTTCTCGGTCATGGATGGGTCACGTTCGATCGGTGCACAGCGGTACGCCTCAAAGAATCCGAGCAGATGGAACACGCGAATCGCCGTGCCGTGCTCATGGTACGCCTCACGCTTCCGACTGACCGTGAATGCGGGATGACGTGTATGCCAACTATCGACGATACGGGCGGCGTGTTCCACATAAGCCGTTTCTCCCGTCACCTCGAAGGCACGGGTCAGCTGATGGACGGTCGTCAAATAGTGGAGTTGAAGATAGAACGAATTGTTGTCCACCCGCGGCACCATCTGATCCCAATCGAACGTGGCGACGTCCGCGACATGTAACGCGTCGGGTGCTGCCGGAATGTACCAGTCGCCTTGTAAGACACCGTCCGCAAAGCGAACGGCCTGGTCGTCCGTCAGCCGCTCATATCGATACGGGGCGATCGGCCGCTTGTCCTGGATGTACTGATGCACGAGCAGGCTGTCCATCCGGTCGGACAGCCTCGCTTTCGTGAGCGGGCGCGTCATGACGAGCATCGCCTCAGACGCTGAGACGAGCGTCTGTCTGCCGTCAAGACGAACGACGTAATAACGACCGTACGGGCGTATGAGCCGACCCGTCTCGGTCTTCTCGAGTCGCGCCTCCGGTACGACCCGTCTTCCTTTCCACTGATAACACATCGTCTCCGCCGAGATGACGACGTCCCACCCGTGGCTCCCCCAGCCGGCGAGCGAGCCGCCAAATTGGGCGACGAGTCTTGCGATTGAATGTTCCATTCGTTTCCTCACTTGTCATTGGTTATACTTGAAAATTCTACCTTAGCAAATGGTGGGATTCAAGAGTTACCCAGTCGTTCACACAAAAAAGCCCAGCTTTTGCTGGGCCCTGCTCATTTTGGTACGTTGATCGTATTCGTCGTGCCGTTCGAGAGCGTATACGTGACGACGTATTGCTCCGGTTGCTCGGCTAACGAGGCGTCGACGATCGACGTGCTCGTCCGGTCGATCCGGATGAGCGTGAGGTAACGGACGTCATCCCCATACTCGATTGAGACGACCTGCTCACGCGGCTTCCACTCGGAGTCGCGGACAGACAAGTGACTCGGCTGAATCGACATGTACGACTCTTCATCCGTCTCGAGCTGCATCAACTGGATCGTCCGGCGCTTGTCGTCTCGGAACGTCACGTTCTGCGCGTCCGTCGAGCCGGCGTATGGCTTCAAGCCGTCACCGAGATGGAATCGCTGAACAAACATGTCCGGTGCCGTCGAGGTGATTTTGTCGTAGACGACGAGCGTCTTCGCCTTGTCATAGACGAGCGTCCGGCGATGGGTCGCACCTTTCCCGATGAGGGCACTTTCTCCGATGGCGACACTCGTATCCCCCTTGTCCTCGACCGATACGATTCGGCTCTTGCCGACCATACTTTCACTCAAATCAAGACCATCCCCGTAGCGGTGCACGGTGTTATGCGCCTCGACCTTGAGCACTTCCTGGCGTCGTGGGTCCTTCGAGTAGCCAAAGCGTCCCGTCTCGACGATGAAGTCACGGGCGAGCCCGTACAGGTCGATGCTCAAGTCATCGGCGTGCTTGTGACCGTTACTATGATACCCCGCCGTCATCATCACTTGGGTCGCTCCCGAGAAGGACTCCGGTGGACGTGACCAGTATTCGCGCATGAAGCTGTACTGGTCGCCAAGTTGCTTCGTCAACAGTTGCGGCACCGTCCCCTCCGCCCCGCCACTGACGGCGTAGGAGAGTTCCGGATAGTTCTCGGTCTTTGGAATGATGTTCATATCTTTTAAATAACCAGTCGTATCGCCGAAGATCGGGAGCGTCCGGTTCGGCTTCAACATATAAGTGAGCTGGTTCGGCATCTTCTCGATATATCCCGACCGTGACGGTAAGACGAAGGCGTTGGCGTCAGCCCATTCGATAAACCGTGACAACGTATGATACACGTATACATGATAGTACGGCGAATGTTCAAGGTGAGTCCCGTCAGGCGAAATGCTAAAGGCGAGTTGGGCCTGAAGGCGCGAGCTCGCGAGCGACTGCCACGTCTTGCTCTTGTCGAACTCCGGGAACGTCTGTGCGATCGCCGTGAGCGCCATGTCTTGGAAGATTCCATGGTTGTGCTCTTTTTTATAGAAGTCAGCGGATGCTAAAATCTCGCCGTGCTCATACAACGTCTTCAAGATGAGCTCGGTAAACGCCGGGTCTTTGTTGAGCGACGTCTGTTTGTACGCGTCCCAGAAGTTCAACAGATGGAAGACGCGAAGCGCGGTCCCTTGATCACTGTATCCCCATTTGAGTCGCTTGTAGTTATAGGCCGGGTGCGCTTTCGTCCAGCTTTTGACGAGACGTTCCCCGTATTGGAGATAGGCGAGGTCTCCTGAGTCGCTATACGCCTGCGTCAATTGGTTCAACACCGTCATGTAGTGGATTTGGAACGGGAACGAGTTATTGTCAACAGCCGGGACGTCCTTATGCCAGTTGAACGTGTCGATGTTCGGCACAGACAATTGTTTCGGCTCCGCCGGGATGTACCAGTTGCCGGCGAGTGCCTGATCCGCATACATTTTCGCATCTTCGGTCGTCAAGCGAGCATACTCATACGGGATGTGGGCATCGGTCTCTTTCATGTATGTATGAATGAGCGGACGGTTCGTCGCCGATTGGATTCGTGCTTTCGTCAACGAGCGGGCCGGGACGACCTCGGCTTGACTCTTCTTCACGTAAATGCGTTTGCCGCCTGACATGGCCAGATAATACCAACCGGACGGGCGGACGATGCGATATTCTTTCGTCGCGTTCGTCTTTTGGAGCGGGACCAACTTCTTGTCTTTCATTTCTAGGAGCGTCGTCGACGGGGCGACACGGGCGTTAAAGTCCGAGTTTGCCGTTGCTTCGGCCGTGACCGGAGCGAACAGGAGCATCCCGCTCAACACGCCGATCGACAATCGTGTATACAAAGGTTTCATGATATTCCTCACAGTTTCTGTTTGATTTTACCCTGTAAATTATATCCATTAAATAAAGTTTAAACAACTAAAATTTGGACTTGATATCCCTTTTGTTCAAGTTTTTCATCATCTCTTGTATGGCGTGCTCGAAATAGCATGTTAGCAAGAAGAAGAGTCTACTAAAAAAGAATCCAAGCTACGTCGTAAACGGACGTCTGTTGGATTCTGCTGAATGATTATCGTTCATCAGGGTATTGATCAAGCAAATTCATATCACGAGGACGAATCGATTTGAAAAACTTTCGAATCTCACTTCTTCTCACGACTTCATATCGTCTCAAATGAATACAAAAATCCATGAGTGTATGCTGTTGAATCAGCGTCTCCTCTCCATCCTGATTGACGATATATAGTTCGGCGTCTTTGATGACTTCTCGAATGTCTGCGTCATCGCTACAGATTAAGCCAGCGCTGATCAATCGTGCGGCCGCAAGACTATGGATTTCTCCCAAATCGCTCGTATGTTTGAGCGGTCTGCCTTCCATGACTTTCTTTTCGTCCAGTTGTTGGAACGCATGGCGAACTTCCATCATATAAACGAGATAAAGGTCATATAGTTCATCCGTCGCAATCGATGTTTCCGATTCAGGATCGAACAACATCCACTCCCCGTCCTGTATAAACGCATCGACCCTTTGTCTGACAGAAGATATCTTCAGTTCATTCAATACCTCTACATGAATCAGAACTTGTCCATACAAACTGTTGATCCAATCAAAAACGTCGGCTTGTCGAAAGCTTGCCGCGTGAATGATGATGTTCGCATCGATGAACACCGGCTCCTTAATCATCGGTAGCGTCCTCTTGGAGACGACTGATTTCATCTTCTTGTAACGCCCGAGCCAAATCTGGACGATAGACAGAGAGTTTATTGGCGGCACTCAAACGTGTCAACCGTTCTTCTTCTACCGCTTTGACGACCACTTGTTCATAGGCTGAAAACGATTCGAAACGTTGGGCTTGATCTAATGGACTCGGGGCAATCCCAAGATGCTTCCGTTCTTTGCGCCAATCGGATTCCAGTTCACTCAGATCAGAGAATCGGTAATGGAGTTCCCGGAGTCGCCTTACGACCGCGACGTAAGGGACTTGAGCCATATCGGCCAAATAGATGATAGCGGTCTTCGTATCATGATTGTCTTTCAGCTTTTCCCAAATCTCTTTTGTCATACTTTTTGGCAGCATGATCGCAGCGGCAAAACGGTCGGCCGCTCGTTCGTGATCGAATCCATCGACTTGCCACTTGCTCGCTTCGGACAAGTGCCATAACTCGTGGGCTGCGGTAAAGTAACGCATGCGTAATGGTTGGTAAGAATTCAATGCGATGAACGCTTCTCCAGACATGTGTTTGATGGCGACACCATAATAGGTATCGTCCTCGACATATTGAAAGATGAGGTTCGCGCGTTTGGCTAACACCTGCTCGATGTAAGCGCCAATGAAAACGTGACTGTCAATGACTTGCTCTAAAAAATCTGCAGCGAATGCTTCTGCCGTGTCTTCCGCAATCCGTGTCGATGGCTTCATCGTCCTTCACTCTTGAGACCGACATAATCTTCTATCGCAAATTTCAAACGCTCGAGTTCCATTTTCGACCGTCGATTTGACAGTGTGCCTCGCAATTCGACCGTCATGCGTTCTTCCTTCATCGAAGCATCCGATGTCAATTCATTGACCGTCAAACCTAGTGCATTCGCAAGATCAACGATTCGTTTTGGTTGAATGACGCGACTCTCATTCAACATGTGACCAATCAACGCCTTGCTGACCCCGATTTCTTGAGCTAACCATTGTTGCGATTTTCCGTTATCCCTTAGCCATGATTGTATGTTGTTCACGATGATTTTGTTTGCGTTCACGATGACACCCTCCTTTGATTTTATGGTAACCCATTTCAATCATGACTACAAATTTGAAAATTAATTTTGTAGCCTTATTTACCATTGATTTCCCCTTTATTTATTAAGTTGTATAGGAATGCATCCTTCAAACAACGAGGGACATCCTCCTATAATGGTTGTTATGCGGTTTTCGCACCTCGCCAACCGTGTCGTTTCGTCAAATCAAACCGGATGTAGCCTCGAAATGCTGTATCTCATTTGCGCCAAGCCTTACGGATCAAAAGCAGGGATTCTCTATAACAACCATTATGCTGTAACCACCTAGGAAACTTGAGACGCGCGCGGGAAAGCAGCCCATCATGCCAGACGCAAACGAACAAATCAAAGAGTGGGAACCGATGATCTATTACGTCATCCGCCAACTCCATCTTCATCCGAACGAAGTCGACGATGCCGCCCAGACGGCACGGATCGCCCTATGGCGAGCCATCCAAGATGGCAAGACGCTAGGGAAAACCTACTGTTTCATCCGTATCCGTGGAGCGATTTTAAACGAGCGTGCCAAACAGGCGAAGACGCTCCAGCACGAGGTGACGAGTGAACGACTCCCCGAACAAATCGACAAGAGCGAGGTGCCGCTGTCCCTCTGGCTAGACGACAAGCGTTCCACTTTACCAAATCGTCATTTCACCTTACTCTGCCATATGCTTCACGGAACCGAAGCATCGCTCGGGTACTCCCCGAGCCGCCTCCGCGCCTACAAGGCCGAACTCCAGCGGATGCTCCGTGAGGACGACAAGTAAGAGGAGAATGAAGATGACCTTAAACATGAAAGACGCCGTCGACCAGCACGTTCACTACTTACGCATGACCGGAAAATCGGACAACACGGTCAGTCAGGCGACCTATAAGTTCGCCCGCTTCCAAAAACTCATGGGACAGAACCGAACCCTCGATGACTTCAAGACGAGACAGGACGTCATGCCGTATATCAACGCCCTCCGTTCGGAAGGATGCCAACCGGTGACCATCAACAATTACTTGAGTGCACTCCGCGGCTTGTATGACTGGGCCATCACCGAGCAACTCGTCACGCACAATCCGTTTCATCACCTTCGCGTGAAAGTGACCGAACGTCCACCTTCGGACGTCCCTACGCCAAGCGACCTACACCGAGTCATCGATGCAATCGACGTCCCGTTGTATCGAACCTTTTTGACGCTCCAGTTGCATACAGGGATGCGCATCAACGAGGTGAGACAATTGACACTTGATGCCATCGATTTGAATGCGCGTCTCCTGTACATTCACGAATCGAAGACGGGAAAACCGCGCAAGGTCCCACTGAACGATGTGACACATGTGATGATGATGACGTACCTCGAGGAAGAGCGCCGATGTATCGATTCGCCATACGTCTTCCCAAGTGCTCGTGGTGACCTCATCTGCAAGACGACGATCAACCGTCACTTGAAACGCGCCGCCGAGGACGTGCTCGGCACATCCGTCACGTCGCACACGCTCCGGCACGCCTTCACGTCACATCTCTATGATATGGGCGTCAAGGAGACGACGTTGTCCGAGTTGCTCGGGCATAGCGAGCCGAAGACGACCCGACGCTACATCCGCGTGCGCGAGGACCATCTGCGGGATGCGGTGGAACGATTGACGTTGGAGTGAACAAAGGAACATAAAAAATCCGGTCCACGAGCGACCGGATTTTTGATCATCTTTTCATCACATATACCTTCAATAGATATCCGATGATTCCAATTAATGCGGCAATCGCAAGATACACGATTGGCACGAGAAGTTGCGGCGCGGTCAAAGATACGACGTAAATAAACATCGCAGCAATAAAGAAAAGTAGTAGGAACAAGCTAACATGTTTCAACGTATTTCCCCCTTCCCAATCTGTACCCTTATGACTGTCCTCACCGAGTCACTTTATCACTTCAATCCAATTGCCGTCTCAGTAGTCTTTTATTTTGACAGGTCAAATACATTCCCTATTTGAAATTAAAATATAGAAAATTAAGGAAATAACCTCACCTCATGGTATACTTTGAAAAAGAAGTAAATCCAATTTTTGAGGTGTATCTATGAAACGAATCTTACTCGTCCTCGTCTTGATCGGTGCGTGGGGATCTGTCACCCCGACCGACTCCGCTCAGGCTGCGACGAACCCTTTCCACATCCGCTCTGTCCCGAACGCTATCGTCTATGAGATGAAAAGCGGGAAGTTGACGAAAGTGGCGACCTATTCGACGACGAAGCGCTATGCGGCGATCAGTACGTCCGGTTGGTACTACATCGCCCTGAGCGGTGGGAAAAAGGTCTACATAAAAAAGAGTCAGGCGAAGCTTTTACTCGCCGATCCCATCACCCGTTCGAACCTGACATCGAGCGGGACAGCACGACTGGCTCACGAATACATGCGACAAATGGCACCGCATGTCCCTTATGAATACGAGCGTCTCAGCGAAGCGAAGGCGATCGACTACGCAAACCGGGCCCTTCGCGGGGATTGGTACGTCCCGTCCACACCGTTTCGTCTGTCGGTCCCAAACATCGACACGTTTGATTGGCATCGGAACATCCCGAGCTCTTCAAGCAACTCGTATCCGTTCCAGATCCACTATTTGACGGTATTGAACCAATTGACGCAAGCCTACAATGCAACAGGTGACACCGCGTATTTGAAATACGGGATGCGTGTCGTGAAAAGTTGGACGAAAGCCCACCCCGTCGCCAACTACAAACAGTACCGCTGGCCATACAATGACCACGGTACATCGGTCCGGACGTTCCACTTATTGAACTTCTGGGACGTGTACAAGTCGTCGTCCCTTTACAAAGACACGGCATTCACGGGTCTCATGTTGCGGACGCTCCATGAGCACGGCACGTTGCTCGCGACATCGAGTTTCTATAAGTACGAACACAACCACGGGGTGTTCCAAGACATGGCGCTCACGGCGATCGCGCAGACGTTCCCGCAGTTTGACCAAAGCGCGAGATGGAAAACGATTGCCGACAGCCGGCTCGATAAACAGATCCGCCACAGCATCACGTCGGACGCCGTCCACCTCGAGCATTCACCGGGCTATCAGGCGTACATGTATCACGTGCTCGACCGTTTCGTCATCTGGGCGGACGACAACCGCTTCACGCTCCCGTCCAGCATGAACCGTGTCGAGTATATGCCGAAACAGCTGACGTATATGGTGAAGCCGAACGGGACGCTCCCGATTTTCGGGGACACGTCCGGGGCTCGGCGCACGACGTCAATCATCCCGCATATCGACGACTTCCCACAGCTCGCCTATGCGGTCTCCGGTGGGAAAGAAGGGTCACGCCCACCGCTCACGGTGAAGAAGATCAGCACGCAGTATAGCTTCATGCGTGAATATTGGTCCGCCCCACCGCGTGCCTTCAACCAGGCGACGCAAGTGATGATGACGGCGGGCTATCACAGTAGCGCCCATAAGCACGCCGACGATTTGAGCATCGACTTGTACGGGCTAGGTCGGGACTTCATCATCGAGACGGGCCGCTACGGCTACACGAACCGTCCGGAACGTCAGCGCGTCTTCGGGGTCGATGCCCACAATACGGTCCATCGGGACGGGGCGAATCTCGACTTGAGCGCGTCGATGCGCGAGAAGAGTAAGATTGTCACCGTCAAAAACCTCGGCCCGTCCCTCCTCGCGATGGGTGAAAGCAAGCTCATCGGCAAAGGGGCGACGCATCGCCGGACGCTCGTCTATGACAAGGCGCAGACGCTCGTCGTCTATGACCGGATCAGCTCCCCGACACAGGAGAAGTTCGTGCAGCGATTCCATCTTGCGGAAGGTCTGAAACTGCTCCAGAGTTCGATGGCGACCCAGAACGTCGTCTATGGCGACTCGAACGGCCGGACAATCCAACTCATGCAGCTCAACCTGAAAAATTCATCGATGCGCAACAGCACGAGTTTCGTCGCCGTCGAGGATTACGAATGGAAGCCGCGTCCGCAAGTCATCTCGTATAACACCGGGAAAGACGTGCGCTATCTTACGCTCATCCGACTCGACCAGTCGAAGACGACGATCCGGTCGGCGAGTGTGAAAGTATCCGGTTCGAACTATATCGTGACGTACACGCTCTCGAATAAAGAGACGAGACAGATCAGTGTGCCGATCTAAACAAACAGGTCCTTTACGCCATGTTGATATGCTCCCCAATAGGTAGACAGATGAAATAACAAATCTGTTTATCTATTGGGGAGTGTTTTTTATGGCGAGAAGTCGGTATTCAATCGAACAAAAACTGAGTGCACTACGAATGATGGAAGATACTGTACACCAAGGAACAGAAAATCGCAGCCGTCCATGACTATCTCGACGGGGCCACCATGGTGGACGTCCTCTCCAGACATCAAATCAGTAGTCGTTCGGTTCTATATCGGTGAATCAAGACGTTTACTAGTCATAGTGAGCTAATAGATTCGAGAAAAGGGATGGATTGAGCTATGGCAGACCACATTCGAGGAATGAACGCGTAAAACCCCTCATCGCAAGTGGCGTGAGAGGATTTAGCGGAATCTGTCGAGAACAGAACAGATGATATTATTTCGAACGGAATGACAGTTGCTCCGTGAATGGGAAACGACGACGGATTTGTTGCTTCACAAATCGTGACAAGACGACAATCGAATTCAAGACAAAACCGAGGGTCGGAAGCGCCAGCAACAATAAGACGTAAAAGAGAACATCGTTCAATGGACACAGCTCCTTCGTATGAGGTAGGGAGTATGGACATTTACATGTGAAAAGTGTGGAAATTGTACAGCATGTGATGGGTGACAATTCAATCCATACCTTTATCTACCATTAGTGTAACCTGATTGTAACAAACAATCCGTTTGTTTTTACTACAAAAGGGGAATTATTTGTGTCTGCTTTAGGTCTTTCGTTCGACAGGAAGTGACAATTCGCCTACATAAAAAAAGACGAACTCGTTTGAGTCCGTCCGATGATTGATCATGTAGTGAATTGCATGCTGTTTAAATGAGCTGCAAGGCAATTTGAGCTGCACCTAACACGCCCAGTCCAATTAAAATCCATCGACTCTGCTTAAATCGGATTTCATTCTGCTTAGCGAGTGCCTCATTCTCTTCTTTCAACTGCATTATCATAGCTTCAGTCGAGGCATTCACTTCATCAAGTAATTGTTGCCGCATCACGACATCACTCTCAGCTCGCGCTTTCATCTCTTCCGCACTCGTCTGTTCCCACGCAAGGCGTGACGCATTACTGTCGGCAACGGCTTGGAGGAGCTCTTGTTTCGTCGCTTCACGTAACTCATCTTGTTGGTGTTCTAATTTTTGAATGGTCGCATTCAGTTCATCGACTTGCCGCGACAGTTCTCCTTGCCCAGTTTGAAAATGAAGTCGTTGTGCCTCGTTCGCAGCATGGAAAGCAGTCGACTGTTTGGCAAAATCGTCTTTCATTTCATTTAGTGCGCTTAGCCAGTTGTTGTATACCTGTTCTAACTTTTCAAATCGTGTATCGACATATTCCATCGTCGTTTTTTGCTGTACTTGTAAATCTTGCATCTGACTCTCGGCATTGCTCATATGATTCGCAACTAGCTGTTCAGTCGAAGAAACCGATGATGCCAACGCATGTTTCATCTGCTCGATTTCTGTCGTGAAATGACCATAAAAATCGCGGAAATAAGACCGCACCTGTTCGTCTAGCTCATCGACACGTTCAACCGATCTCGTGCTATCTGAATGAACGACCTGCTTCAAATTTTGAATGCTCGAAGATAGATAGAGTTGGTCCTCTTCAAGTTTAGCTTTTAAGTCATCCACTTCTTGTTGAATCATCAGGATGGTTTGTTTCAACTTCGTATCGAGGTCGTTTAAGAATACCTCTTGATTTAATTGTCGCAGAGACGACAATGCTTGTTCATAAAGCGCGTCTTCCGCTGCCATGGCTTGTTTCATTTCCATTCGGACACCCCAATGCTTGTATAATCTCCTCGGCATCTCGTCCGAGCGTGTATAAATAAAGTCCAGCGCTGTAACGTTCTTGAATATCGTCAGACGTTGCTTGTCGCAATAACTCTTGCTGACGTTTCGCGAAGTGCCCAATGAAGAAACTTCGGTATTGTTGTGCGTGGACCAAATCTTCTTGCCAACGTTCTTTCGTACTCGTCAATCGTTCTTGCAATTGAATCACGCTTTGCTCAGCTTCATTCAATTCGGCCTTGAGCATATCCATCTCATGCGTGTAACGAATATCCAAGCGCACTCGATCACTCGAAAACGTTTCGGATATATCCTGTAATTGCTTGTAGATGTGTTCCGCTTCGTTATACACTAACTCACTCAGTCGCGTTGTCTCATCGAGGAAGCGATTTTTCATCCAAGTCATTTGCGATTCATAGTTCTTTTGGGACAAATAACGATCTACTTTCGAGCTATCCCATGAAAAAAACTGAACCTCTCCAGGATGCGACACGCGCAACCGAGATGAGTCCACTTGATCGAGTTCGAAATAAATGGTACTCAACAATTGGTTCATTTCTTCAACTGCCTGATTCATGGATTCTTCAAATGATGTAATCAATCCAGAAAAAGCTGAATTTAAAGCTGTTTTTGATTTAGCTTGCTTCACTTTTTTCAACGCTGTATCAATCATGACAGCATCCTTTTTAAGATCATGAATCGCTTTGAGCGTCTTTCCGAAAACCTCTATCTTTTCCAACAACTCTATTTCTTGGCTTCCAACATCCTCGAGCCGTTCTTTAGTCTTTTCTCCTAGCTCCTCCATATTCTCCTTTAATCCTGCAAGTTCGCGTTCTGCCACATCTAAATCTTCTGTGATGTGACGAATCTCTTCATCACTCTGACGCACCACTTCTGCATAGTATCCCGTCAAAAAACTAAAAGAAACGTGCCGATAATCAGTCTGTTCAATCCGGGCTCGTAACTCATTCAAAATCGACTGGGCTATCTCACGCGCGTCCGGTTCAAGGCGATGCATACTGGCACCAATCTCGACAGGATATACTGTTCCTGGTGGTCGACCGAGGATGTCACCAATTTCACGATGATAGTAGGCGCGGAGGTCTGTCTCGTTTGAAATGGATTTGTCCCGTAATCGTCGTTTGACCGATTCTGGTGAGTAGGCACGAGTCAAGACGACATAAAAGTTATCCGGATAGTCATACCAATGTTGCAAATGCGTCATGCCGATATCTCGAAGGAACGTCAGGTCACCTGCCCCATTGACGATGAGACAGATATGCGACCGAGGAATCCAATGATTGACGCAACGTTCGACGTGACGAAGTTCACGTTCCTCCGCTGACTCAATCCCCGGCAGATCAAGCAATTCGATGGCAACGTCTGCTTGTTCAAAGTAAGACTTCGGCAAGGCAATCCGCACAGGAGCGAGCGAATCGATTCGCCCCGCCTCGACATCGACCCGAAGTGCAGATAATCGTTCTTCCAATATGTCTGTCGACTGAATCACTTCGGGTTGTTGATTCGGCAAGGTTAGCACGTAGTCTTCTGTCGCAGACAAACTGTAACTCGTGACAGTCACTGTCGCAGATTGACCGATCTCCCGTTTCCCTCGCAAAAATGACGAGATCTCGTCAATCGCCTCTTCTTTCACACCGAGTAAATTCAAGATGAGCGTCGTTTTCCCGACCTGTGTCGGGCCGTACACCGATAGGACGACCTTCTCTTGATCCGGTGTCACACCTTCAGCATCATATAGTTGAAATCGGCTCATAAAATCGTGCTTGGCGTCAAACGCCCATTCGTACCGATTCTTTTCAAATTCAATAAATAGCTCCCGCATTGCGGAACGCCTCTTCCCGGAGCTTGCCACACTCGTTCTTCAATCGATTCACGCGTACCTCTACTTCTTCATAAAGACCTAAATTCACGTCATCCTGTCGACGGGCATGGTACGCGTGCGTCAATTTGGCTCGCATTTCATCCATGACACTATTGACGAGGGCGAGTGTGGACTTCCGCTGATAATCAGCTGTCGCTTGAAGCACTTGTTTCGCATAGTCGTTACGCTCGAACTTGAATTTCTCAATTTTTTCCGAACCTCGTTTAACAGCGATTGCCGCAACCGCTCCACTAACCCCAACTGCCGCAACACCTGTCGCTACTCCGGCTGCCACTCCGAGCGCCTCAAGAGCTCCTACAATGGCTCCAAAACTGTTGAAGTTCCCGTCAAGCGCATCGATACCAAAGAAGACGGCTGTCCCCGTCACCATGCGATTGGCATCAAGAACGAGTCCTGAGTACTCTTGATGAAACCCCTCCATGTCTCCGATTTTGGCTTTGAGTGTCTCATATTCTTCAATCCCATCGACGACAAGACTCACATCACCTTCTTTTCCTTTCGTCAAGATCAGATGTTGTACAATCGTTCCAGCAATCACCGGGAGTTGTTGGGTGTGTTGGCCACCGAGTGAGACATCAAGAACAGTCGGATCTAAATAGCGATCGACCTCCGTCAACGTAACACTAAACGCTTCCTGCATAATATCCGTGGTCGTCGCTGCGATTTCAAGTTCAGACTGTTTCGAAACAAGTTCATTTGCTTTCGGTTCCATGAAACTAAGAGCCGGTTTCGACGCCGTCTGCTCAATCTGTTTCGACTGAAACATATGAGGCTTATAGAGACTAAGACGTTTCCGTGTCATCGTCTCAATCGACTCCATCATCAAGAGATCCAGTACACGCGGGTTTTCAGTCAGATAGACACGTCGGATTGATTTAAGCAATTCGTCTCGCTCGTTGAACGTCATATCTTTTTTGAAGGAGGCTCGTGCTTTATCCCACAACGTATGCTTTTCTTTTTTAATACTCTCCGTGACTTCACCGATACAACGTTGAACATGAGTATCCAAACGTCCTTTTAACGTGTCGTCTAATTCTTTAATGTACTTTTCTCGAGCCTCATCAAACGATCTTTGCATCGTCCGCAACTCTCGCTGATCATTCTTTCCGTTCGATTGTGCAATCAATACATGTTCAAGTTTCACGAGTTCACGCAATAACGTCTCACCAATCATCATGAGTTTCTTGTGATGGAGTTGGAGTGAATCTTGAGTGAATTGACTGTTCGACTTGAGCAATCGTTCCATTTCTTGTGGGACATTTTCGATGTCCGTATCGGCTAAAATGATTTGTGACTCGTCTGCCATACTGAACTTTTGGAACAAGTTTTGAGAAATCATCGTTCTCTTCTCTTCTGTCAACTCGCTCGCATGTGTGAGGACGAACCCAGGTGCTTTGTCTTTATACGTCGAAGCAACTTGTTGCAACAACATCTCTTGATCCATTTGGGCGAGTCGAGCATGGTTCAAGACAAGAATCATCCCCGTCGAGCATTTCAAGAAAATATCGAGGAATTTTTGTGAATCCGAGCGAGCGCTCCGTTCGAATCCCGGTAATAAAGCAAGAGTCAAATGACCGAGCACGTGGTTGTTCGGTAAAATGATTTCGAACCAAAGCATGTCGCCACTTGGATTTTGTATACCGATATTGAGTTGTTCTTTTGTGATCGGTTCATCTTGCAATTCAAAACTTCCCGTCGCTGTCTTGATCGCGCGGGTCAATCGATAAGTGATCGTCGTTGCGTTCGCGTCAGATGAGAGAAGCACAGGACGTTTTTCTCCAACTCCGACTTCTGACAACAAGAGGTCGTCCGGTAAATCGAGCATTCGTTTCACAACGAGCGTTTTGCCGGCACTTTGTAAGCCGGCTACACTGACGATATGACGGTTAGAGAATAGGTTTAACACGTTTAAATCCTTGTATAGCCCTTCAATCGTCGTTGTGTCGAGGTTGAGTCGATTCGCTTTTGCAATTAACTCGTGAAGTTCATGTAGCATCGTCTGCATCGTGAATTCTTGTTTAAAATCAATCAAATGGTCCATTTTTTCGTCTCCTTTGTTGAATCTATATGTATAACTTCAAAAAGCGCGTCCTCCAAACCAGTGAGAGACCGCGCATCAGATCCGTTCGTCTTTATCCGATCATGCAATTATTTTCGTTCAGACTCTTTGCGAATCGTTCCGATTTTTTTATCGCTTCGTGTATCTCTTCCATCTGAGTTTCGAATTGTTCCCGGAGGCAGACCGTGTTTCTTCTCAAATGTGCCGACCGTGCAGTCACTTCTCGTTTTGCGCGCCATGTTCTCACTCCTCATTCTTCATTACTTGTTTCATTTTAATACAAAATCTAACAATTGAAGATAATGTTTTTTCTTTTTTATGGAAATGAATTAGTGGGTTATTATTTCGTGCGTCTCCAACTAAACATACAAAAGGCCATGTGCATTTGTATGGATTACAAACACACATAGCCTGAGTCACTATTTTTCAATCGCCTTTTGAAACACGATTGGCACTAAGTCGCCTCTTAAAAAGAGCGGATGTCTCGGATACCTTCCATCGACTGTTCTCTCTAAACAATAACTGTCTTGCTCCCTTAACAAATGAAGCACTTCTTGAATTCGCTGTATTCCATGAGGTCTTGGAATACTAGCTCCCCACGCCACAATCACTTGTTCCGAGTCCTTCATCATCTCTAAAATATGTCGGTCGTTGTCTGGACCGATTGGGTCGTCAACTTCTCGCAATCGTCTTGGATCTGTCGAAATATAGGCAAATAGATTGGCAACCTTGATGCCATCGTATCCCCATTTCTTCGCATAGCTGATACACTTTCGAAGCGTCGGATCGGGTTGATCTTGATTGCCAATGCTCGGATTTAACATGATGAATGTGACATACCGTCCTCCATCACCCCACTCACATGAAAATTGATAACGATATGTTTTTGAGTCATCAATCACTGAATGAACTCGATACGATAAATCCCAATTACCATTCATGTGTTCATCCTCCTTTTTAATACATTCATTATATCCTTTAAGCAAGTCACCACCAGTGCAGAAAAAATATCGGGTTGATTCGCGTCTATATCATTTAGCAAATAAAATTAATCTTTCAATATAGACAACCGAGCTCGACATTCCATCGACCCCCGCCCTCCATCTTTCGCTCTACCTACCTCGACACCTTAACCGCCTTCACCGTCGACCCGTATTTGTTCTTGCTCGTCACCTTGATTGGCGTCCCTACTTTTTGCTTATTGATCGAGAACGAGTAATTTCCTTTCGCATCGGCCGTTCGCTTATACGACTTCTTCCCAATCGTCATCGTGACGGTCGCTCGTTTCTCGGTCTTGCCACTCACTTTCGTCGAACGGACGGAAATGCGATTGACCGACAACGCTGGCAGCAAGTGACTAGAGGATACCTTCAACTGATAGGTTCCAGTGTGCGAGGTGCCCATACCGCCTTGCACGTAGACAAAGTAATCCCCTTTCGGAAGAACGACCGATTCGTCATAGCGTCCCGGTTCAATGGACGAGCTGTATAGATAAGTCGACAATACCTTTTCGCCTTGCGCATTCTTCACCGTCAAGCTCGCGGCACGATCGATGAAGGACAACAATTCCACCCGGACCCGACTTTCTTTCGGTAACGACAGTTTGTACACATCAATCGAATCGTTCCACGAAATCAGCCCGGTACGTGATGTATAGAACGGGAAGCTTTCTGCTTCGACTGACCCGTTGTTCGGCTCTCGCTCTTGATTTTTCGCAAGTTTGAATGAACTGCTGATCTCATAGACACCCGTATTCGACCGATACGTCAAATCGTATACGTTCAAGTAATAGATGCCGGGTTCCAAGTCGACCACCATCTTCTGTTTCCCTGGATTGTTCATCGATCCCGATACTGATTTTTGATAAATCGACGTGTTCATCTCATCTATCAATTCGAAGTAGGCCTGTTGCAAGACAAAGCTCGTCAACTCCAATTGAAGTCGTCCCGCTTGTTTCAGTTCGATCCGATACACATCGCTTCGATCTTGCAACGTCAAATGACCTGTTATCGTTTTTTGAAGCGGCAACGGTTGAGCCAAGAGCGTACCGTCGTTCGGCTCTATGTCATCCGTCGTCACTGGATCAAAATCTGTCAGAATCGCGTATTTACCGAGAGCATAACTGAACTGAAGTCGATACGTGCCTTGATTCAAATCAAGCGTCTTTTGATAACGTGCCGGGGAATACTGACTTCCGCGAACCCATTCATACACGACGGAACGATTGTTTTCATCGACCACGGTCACTAACGTATTTGCCATCTCAAGCGTCAAATCCAGTGTCAGTTTTCCGTTTTGAGGTAACGTCACCTCGAAGGTCTGGTTCGCTTCTCCCTTCACGAGCTCTCCTTCTAGTACTTCTCCGAAAACTAATTCATGTGTCGTCGATTCGGCAGCTATAGGCTTGATTGCCATCGCTCCTTGAACCCAAATCAATAACAGACAAACGAATACAATACGCTTCATCGCGTTTCCCCCTGACGTCATAGAGAAAGACTGACACGCTGGCCAGTCTCTCTACTTCCATTCAATCGTGTTACTTCAGTTCATAACTCATTCGATACTCTTGATTCCAATATTCTGATTCAGCTAAACCTGATAATGGGAACGAGACCAAGTAATACTCGCCTGCAGGAATAACAAGGTCTAACGTTCCATAATAACGCCCTTCATTCGAGTACTCTTCACTGTAACGAATCGCCTCGCCGTTCGCGTCAAATAGACCGAACGCCCAATATTCGCCTTGCTGATTGTTCATCCATCCCCCGAACACAGACAACGTCATTCGCTTATCGGTCCGGAAGACGAACGTATCGACATCTTCTAAATCATAAACAGAACCAATTAAATCTCCAGAAGCATACGAAATCACATCCGCATCCGCAAACGAATCATTCAATTCCTGTTCTCGTGTATCCCCTTTTCCGGATACGACAGGTAATTCATATTCTGGTTCAGTCGGCATTTGCACATTCGCAATCGTTTCACGCCCGTACTTCAGCGTATCCAGTTCTTGAATCGGAACCGCATAGTTCATATTTTGCGAATCCGGGAGTCCCCATGTGACGACACCGATGACCTGTCCGTAATCATTAATGAGAGGACCACCTGAATTGCCATGAGTCACACTGGCGTTAAATTGAAGATAAGGTTGGCCACTGAAGAAAACTTCACGATTACTGAGAATCCCTTGTGTGATCGTATTATCCACACCTTTCGGGCTCCCGAGGGCATAAACGGTTGATCCTGTACTTCCCGCTTTCGCTGTCGCCAATGTTGGAATGGACTGAAGGGACGGGACATCTAAAATCGCCAAATCTAACCCATCATCGAAGCGCTTCAACTTGAGCGTTTCGACTTCAGTCCCGTTTGCGAATCGAATGCGCGCGTATCGGTTCGATTCACCCGAAACAACGTGGAAATTGGTGATAACTTCCCCTTTCTTCGTCACGAATCCACTCCCAGTTGAAGTGAGTCGATCGGAAGCATCGTACATCTCAATCGTCGCGACCGATGGATTGACTGCCTTGAACGCTGCTTGTGCGTTCAGTTTTTTCGGTTTGACCGTCACACTGATGGTCGACTTCAACTTCGTCTTCTGGACGGTGACTGTGATTGTCGCTTTTCCGACCGCTTTCGCTGTAATCTTTCCACTCTTCACGGTCGCCACTTTCGTGTTCGAAGATTTCCATACGTATACCGGTTTTTTCACACCACTCGTTTTCGCCTGTACCGTTTTGGATTGGCCGACCTGTAACGTCACGCTTTTTGGAGAAACTGTCAAACTTGCCGCGGCTGCCGTTGTGGGTAAACATGTACTGAGTAACAAGAATAGGATTGCAAGAAGAGAAAACTGCGTTACGAACCGTTTCAAATCTCTCGACCCCGCTTTCGTGTATTAGTCAATTTGTATGAATCATGTCCATCATTTTTTATAGTATCAACTTAGGTCTTTTGTCGGATGACACTTATCATTTTTAAGTCAATCAATAATTTAAAATTGAACAGCAATCGTTCGACATGACCTGACAATTCATTCAACTTCACAAAAAAAGTCGTCCCTCTTCATCAAGAAGAAAGACGACTCTCATGTATTGAATACTACTCACATCAACAATCATTCGAAGAGTGAGATGGCACGAACGACTTGATCTCCATCGAGCTGAACGATGAGTGTTCGTTGATTGACTTCATAGACAAGAAGCGCATCTTGTTTGAAACGGTATAGCTCTTCCCCTGCTTTAAAGAAGCCTACCGTATAGGAGTAATCGAGGACTTCTTTCGGTGTACCGAGCGCGCGTGTCACTTCTGACTTGGTGACGGTACGTTTAAAGAACTTTGGTGACGTGTGTACACTGATGACATCGTAAGTCGGGTTATTTTGATAATTCGGATCATCAGCAAGAAGGAAATTCCCACTCCACTTCCCGAATTGACCTGAATCAGACTCGACCTCAGCAAATGCGCCATCCGAACCTTTCACTTTACGTAAATCAGAAACGAATGCGACACGATTCCCGTAAAAGTTCCCATCGTAAAAGATTGACGCTTGCTACAACTTCAACCAACTGACATTGTTTTGTTTCGAGGGAATGCTCACGGTTATCTAGCATATTACTTTCTTCCCTATTTTGTAGAATTAAAAAATTGGATTGGTGATAAGTGTCTTATGATTCATACAAAAAATTCGTATCAAAAATATAAGATACTTTTGGTTCATATTTTTATATCCTCAAGGTTTTTTCTATTATAGGGAATGGTGCAGCTGTTCATGTACAGGAACTATATCAAGCCCCTTAATTCGGTTTAAATAATTTACAATATCATTATAAGCTGAAAGTTTACTTTTATGTGTTTCAACATAGAACTTGTTTCCATAATCGTCCGTAATAAGAATTGGCGAAGTAAATTTATTACCATTTTTATGATTATTTTTTGTATTAATAAGATATCTTACTGGACCTGTCGCATAAGGACCAGATTCGTAAAAGTTAATATTTTGTGATATTAAATACTGAAATACATTACGATAGAACTCTTTTACAGTTCCTCCTGAAATGATTTGACCATTTATACTAATACTCAAATCATTGCTAAGACTCTTTTCTATCTTAATAATTTCATCATCTACTAAAGAAGTAGTTGGGGTTGTTTCGTCAGTATCGTTTTCATTCTCATCTACACTTAATAATATTTCTTTAATAGATTCAAGTAAAATTAATTGTTGTTCCTCATATTCCTTATTTAAATTGTCTCGGAAAATAACAAATTCCTCTTTAAGTTGCTTATTTTTTGAATTAATTTGTTCAACACTTTCTTCAAAGTTTTTTAACTTTTGTTTATTTTCTTCAATATTTTCTCTAATTTCAGCATCTTTTTTATTTCTTACATACTCAAAAAGTATTGGAAAGCCAATACCAACAAAAGCAATTAGCAATGAAATGACAAGCATCATTTTGTTCCAAGAATTATTATAGAACTGATCTACCAGGTATATTAAATTAGCTTCTTTTTCAGTCAATTAAATTTCCCCTTTAATATGTAATGTTATATTTCACAAAAAAAAGACTCGCGTGACAAGTCTCTAATTAAAAAATATACTCTGAACCTGAAATAACATTTTCTAAAGAATCAATTTTCATTTTATTAAAATCACTATTAGAAACAGTTATTTTTACAGGTAACAAATCTTCTATACTAAAATTTACACTAGATACCATTTTCAAACTAGCAAGATAGTAGTTCAACATTTGCAGTTGATTATCACAAGGTGTTTCATTCAATTTCGAAAAAATTTCTTGTGCAATTAGTTCTCTTTTTATTCTACCTAAATTAATATAATCTTCATTAAAACTTTCACAAATCCAACCATCTAAATCCTTCCAGTTAGTCCACAAACTTTTTTTATTCTCATTCATGTCTGTCACCTCTAAGTTTATTAGAAAAGAGGTATGGGAAATCCCATACCTCCCAAAATTATTATTGAGCGTTTTTAATAGCAGTTTCAATGTAAGCATTTGCTGCTTTCAATGTTGTAACTGCATCATCGCCTGCAAAGTTCAGAGAAACATAATTGTCTCCAACTTTCTTAGTAAGCTTGTTGAACTCTTCTGCAACTGCTACCTTTTGAACTGCTGTGAGAGCTACGTAAGGTGCATATGCATACGTATCAAGGTTTACTTTTGTTCCAGAAATCGTTGCTGTTGACAAATCACCTAATGCATTGAATTCTGCAACTTTAGCAGCATGTGCAGTAATCGCAACATCTAAAATTTCATTCTCTTCAAATAAGTTATCAAGAGTGATTGCTGTATTAACTTCTTCAGTGCTAGTTAACTTAGCACGCTCTGCAAGGACAAATTCTGCTGCTTCAAGCTTGATTTGTGATGAAGCATCAATAAAGTTTTGCGCAAGTAGAGGACGTGACCCCGGCTCTTCTGAAGTTAAAGCTAGTGCAAGGATGGCATCACGAACTTCTGTTAAAGTACTAGACGTGCGTACTTTCTCAAGGTAAACTGTACGATCAGCTTGTGCATTTACAGTCATGATAGCATCTTTTACTTCAGCTAAAGTGCTTACACCGTTTAAGGCAGTACGGTAATCTGCAAGACGTGAATCAACAACTGTTGCGATGTCAAACTTAGCATCACCAGTTTCATGCTTAGTAACAGTTGCAAGACGAGTCAAGAGCGCTTTAACTTCAGTAACAGGAGTTTCAGAACCCTCTGTTACGTTTACAGCTGCTACATTAGAAACAGCTGCATTCAAAGCGTCAGTCGCCCCTGCATCGATAACAGATGTTTTGACAGTAGCAACAGTTGAATAGTCACCAGTTGCTTTTTTAGCAAAGTATTCAGATTTCAAATCATCATTTAGATTTGAAAGTGTCAATCCATCTTTTTCATTCAAGTTAGCTAATGAAACAAGAGCATTGTAGAAAGAAAGGACAGAAGGAGCTTCTTTCACCGAGTAGCGAGCAGCGTCTTCACGAAGGCTAGCAATCAATGTAGCTTTAGGTGTTGGAGCGTTTGCTTCAGTTGAGTCTGGCTTGTAATAAGTTGTAACGATATTGATTAAAGCATTTGCTTTCGCTACAGTATCTACATCAGATTCAAGGTCACCAATCTCAGTTTCGTTGGTAGTATCAATTGCAGTTTGAATTTGATCAAATGTTTGTGATCCGTTTAATGCTGTATCATATTCACCAATCCAAGATGAATTGACTCGAGCAAAACCAGCTTTAAGCGCTTCAAGCAACTGAACTTGGTTTGTAGCGTCGTTGACACGTTTAGCCGCTGCCCCTTCAACAGTATCTTCAGCTTTATCAGCGTTCACTTTAACAATAATCGCTTGAATATCAGCTAAATTCGCTTTCTTAGTATCAGCAGCGATTGCTGACTTATAGTCTGCGATGTAATCTGCTGAAACTCCAGAGATATTTGCATCAAGTAAAGCGTTATAAAGAGCTACTTGATTATCAGCATTAATGATTGCTTCATATTTTTTAATTGCATCAAAGTCATAGTCATATCCACCGATAGACCAAACTCCAGAGAAATCTGCAGTAAGTGGTTTTTCAAATGTGAATAACACTTCTTTTTGTCCACGTACGACATCTACAGGTTTAACTTTCACTTCTTCCCCTTTTTCATTAAGAACAGTGATTGTGAAACCAGCCATGTCTTTAGGAGCAGCATCAATAGTTACTGCAACTTCTGATTTGTTGATATACTTCACGCCTTTAACAACTGCTGCTTCAATAGTGAAGTCCATTGCTGCAGTCTTCACATCGCCAGAGCGAAGGATGAATGAGTGTGTACCAGCTGGGATGTCTTTTGCAGAAACCATGACTTTACCGTCTTTGATTTCAGCTGTGATCGGAGCGAGTGCTTTCGACTCATCTTTTCCTGGGAAGATTACGAGTTCAACTTTTTCGCCTTCTTTGAGGTTCTTCACGTCAGCAGAGACAGACAACATGTCGTCTTTGACTTCGTGCTTCACTTCAGAGAATTCTACTTTAGAAGCAACTACTTTGTACTTAACCGTTTTTGTTACAGTACCGTAAGCTTTGTTAGCGTAAGTGAGTGTTCCTTCGAACTCCCCAACTTTATCTGTGTCGAATCCAGCTACGAAGAGTGGCTTCGCGTATTCGTTACCGTCTGCGAAGAGAACTGGTTGAACGCGGATTCCTGAAACAGGAACGCCTTGTTCGAATACGAATTCAGAAGTTGGCTTAATTTCTTGCGCGTGGTTCAAGACGCGAAGTTTTTTCTCTACGCGAATGCCTTGACCTTTTACAAAACCTTTAGCAGTTTGGAACACGCCGAGTTTGTTCAAGTCTACAGAAGACTTGTACCAGTAGATCTCGCTACCTTTGTACTCTTTGTCAAGTGCTGCGTCGAGGTCTCCGCCGCGTACGTAGTCCGATGAAAGACGGACCGTTGTTGATGCTGCGTCTGCCGTGATTGCAGGCGCTACTGCTGATGCTGCTACTGCGAACGCTGCCGCTGCAGTAACGAATTGTTTCTTCTTAGCCATCTGATGTAAATCCTCCCTTAGGTAGATAGGTTTTTCTACCGTCCTTGCCCAACCGATCTCGTTCGGAGTCATGTATCCATAACAATGAATAAAGTACTAATGATTATGTAACCGACTCTTCTTTAGACCGGGCGTTCTCCCCCGGTAGAAGTCTTTGCAAGAATCATCTTGAACAATTTACCAAGACTGTTCTTGGAAAACCTTACATCCATAATATACATAACCCTTCCAAGCGACACAAGCGTTTTTTTTCGCAAAAATGGTAACGTTTTTGAATTTTGGAGATTTTAGTTTAATTCATTTTTAGATTTACCTATTTTGGAAATGTCGAAACAAGTCGATTTTTGTTGATTTCATGCGATTTCAGCTGAAATACTCGTTGAAAACCATTTTTATACCATTAATTACCTTTAACATTTATTTTACAATGATGAATTTTAAAGACCAGTCTTCTCCATACATATTTCCAACTCATAAAATCATTGACCTCTTTCACAAAACCAAACATATCCAAAATAGCATCCGTTATTCCAACTATACAAGAATCGGTGACTGTTCTGGAGGATTCATGCCCGTGAGGACTATTTGCCTAGTCTGGATTTACGATTTGGCACGATCCCTTATATACCGATCCCGTCGTGAGAAACTGAAAAATCGATTCCCTTTTCGTCTGAAAGGTGACGGATGTCTAGGAAAGGATTGTCCTATACTGAAATCAATGAAGATTTAAAGGAGATTCCACTATGCGACAACTACTGAAAGCATCCATCTCGTTCGGATTGATTGGATGCCTTATCCTCTCACCGATCGAGTTCGTTCCCGTAACCAATCTAATCATTCAAGCGAAATCAGCATCGACGACCGGGACGGCTGAACGGGTGACCACAGAATATACGAAAGTGTACGCCTCACGGTCGAAGAAGGCGAAGGTCATCCTCCCGCTCACCTTCGGTACGACCGTCTATCAAAACGCGACGTCCGGGAGTTGGACGAAGATCACGTATAAAGGAAGAACGGGATGGGTGCCGTCAGATACGCTTATGCCGTCGTTGATTTCGACGGAGTATCTCGTGAACCGAACGACGGACTTGTACGCGACGTGGTCGACGAAAGGGAAACGGGTCACGACAGTGCGATCCTGGAGTCGCGTCGTCAAGACCGGGGAGTACGGCAAGTGGTCCCGTGTCCGAGTCGGTGGGAAGACAGGATGGTTGCCTTCTTCTTATCTTCGTGCGCCTTATTCAAACAATCGAATCACTCGGACGGTTTACGGAAGTCACACATACGGGGTCGATACGCAGGCAGAGTACGATGCGGTGTACAAACGGGTGAAGGCGGAGTTTGATGCGAAGTATGATTCGGCTGAGTTTGGTTTCAGCGAGTATATCTTCAGGGTTCTCGATGGAGAGAGGGGTAATCGTGATTCAAGCGATCCAGAGTATAGAACACCAAATAACGGGGGGCTATTGATGGCTGAAATGGCTTTAGAACCATATTTTGATGGTAGCATGTCTATGAAAACGTATGAAAAGATGTACCGAACGGATAACTTTTTAAGATATATACATTCTAAGTATAAATCTACTGGTGTAGAAGGAGACAAAAAACTAAAGTCTGCCTACGATGTGTTGTTTAGAGGAAAATCTGATTGTGACTCGAAAGAACAAGTCAAATCACTGGTGTATGATTTGGCAGGGATTGATAACGTTGTTGTCGGTGACGGGGTAACTCATGCTATATTGCTGTTTAAAGTAGATGAAGGTTGGATGGGTACTAATTATAAGGCTTTCACGAAGAGTGATGTAAACCAACTTAACTCTACCAACGTATACCTTTCCTACACACAAAAAGGCACTAGGATGTCATATTAATCTTGTTGAGAAGGGGTTTCGACCCCTTCTTTTTTTTTTGCTTTCCTCCCCGTCCCATCAAAAAACGGGTATTCCGATCACTCGGCATACCCGTCTCTTCTATTGAATTCCCTTATCTAACCGTTGTCTTGCTCATTTTGCCTGGGCGACCTTTCAAGTCCTCGATGTGGACGTTGATCGTCTCGCCTTTCTTGAGCGCACGTGTCTTCACAGAGAAAGTACCGTTCGGGAGGACCGTACCGCGTCCCAACAATTGATACTTGCTGTTGCGGACGACGACACGCATCCCGGCTTCGCCGCGACCCGTGACCGACTTCGCGCCAGAACGGAGCGTGTTCACCGTCGGTTGGCCTGGACGTGCGCCGGCTTTCACGACGACACGTTCACTCGTCTCATACTTCCCGTTCGTATAGACGACGCGAAGAACCGCTCCTGCTTTTTGCGGTTGAATCGAGAAGGCCGCCATCGTCTGTTTCGACGTGCCTCGTCCGATCAACTTCTCTCCTTTATACACGCGGACCGTCGTCCCCGACGTGACTTTCGCCTTGAACGTCGATGAGTTGTCCTGTGCTCTCGCGCCAGAGGCATTCAATTTGAGCATCGACTCGGCGTGGTAGACGTTCGCCTTCCCAAATCCGCTCACCGGGTTGTAGTAAGCCGGGAGCGTCATCCCCAATTCTTCTAACACATACTCGAACCCGTCACTCATGCGTGGGTCGTACGGTGCGTCCCCACCCGAGAAGGCGATCGGGTCTGCCGTCCGCTGCAAGAGCGTCCGTACGTCTTCAACCGAAAGATCTGGGTGATACGACTTGAGGAGCGCGACGGCTGCAGCGACGTGTGGTGTCGCCATGCTCGTCCCGTCCATATAGACGACGTTCCCGTCCGGTACGAGACTCGCTACTTTCGAGCCCGGTGCGACGACGTCGACGCCGATGCCGTAGTTCGAGTAATCCGAGACGATCCCAAAGGCGTTCGTCGCGCCGACCGAGATTGTATATTTCGATGATGCCGGATACGACACGCGTGACTGCGCATCGTTCCCTGTCGCCGCCACGATGACGACGCCACGGTCATACGCATACTTCAACATGTAACCGAGCGTACGGCTCTCGTTGCCGCCGAGGCTCATGTTGATGACTTTCGCCCCTGCGTCGACCGCATACTTGATCCCGAGTGCGATTTGGTCCGTGTCCCCAGAACCGCCCGCATCGAGCACTTTCACCGGTAGAATCGAGACGTTCGGGACGATCCCGCGCATCGAGACGCCGTTGTCACGTGTCGCACCGATGACGCCGGCGACGTGTGTCCCGTGACCGTGGTCATCGATCGCGTCGCCTTCCCCGTTCGGGTCGACGAAGTTCTTCGCGTTGGCGACATCGACCTTACCTTTTAGGTCAAGGAGACGATGGTCGACCCCTGTGTCGAGGACGGCCACTTTGATCGACCGTTTCGGCAAGTTCAACGCCTCATACTTGTCGAGGCCGATCCCTGCATTCGCGAACGGCTCGAGGACCGACTTCTGGTTGATGGCCCATTGGTAGTCGAGGCTGACGTCCGTCGCGAACGACTGATACGTCTGGACCGGTTCGATATACTCGACGTTACGGTCCGACTCGAGCGTCGATTTCGCCTGTGCCTGCATCTTCGTCGATGCTTCTTCCACATCGACGAGCGCGAAGTAATCAGACGGTTTCCCGATAGCGATGCGCTCGGCCGAGACGTCGCTCATCGCGTTCATCTTGCCGATCGATGTGTTTGGTGACGATTTGTATTTGACGATGTAACGCGGTGCGTCACTGCCGTCCGTTTGGATCGTCATTCCGATTTTGCCGAAGAGGTCCGTCACCGGAGTCCCGGCGAGCGAGTCCATCTCGAGCGCTGTCGCGATCTCGCCGATCTCGCCTTGTAGCGCAGCCGGTACGCTTGCGTCGACCAAGGCGTGGAGACGGTTGATCGCCACCGCGTCCTGAGTTTTGAGCGTATACGCCTTCTTGTCGACGAGTGCCGTCAACAACGGACGGAGCGTCTTCAAGTCAGCGAGGGCAGCTTTGCGCTTCTCGCCGTCAAACGTGATCGCTTTGACGATATACGGTGAGGCACGGTAGTAAAGGGCCGACAAGTCGCGACCTTCCTGTGACGTGCCAAGTATTTCACTTTGGACGCGACGGATGAGCTTGAGCATCGAGTCACGTTCCGGTGCCGGTTGGACGATCGATTCGACGGCACACATGTCGCCGCCGACCTGCTCGTATTTGACCGGGAGTTTGACCGGGTTGACGACGAGCTTGATGTCTGACGCGAACATCGAGAGGTCTGGTGCCGGTGGCTCTTCGCCTTCCGGTACCTCTTCTGTCGGCATGTCCATCATCCCGTCTGCGAGTTCCATCGGCATATACTCGACCTTGATGTAGTATGGACCTTCCCATGCGAACGGGAAGTCGATCTTGGCCGTCTGTTCTTCTTCTTCCTTCGTCGCGCTCGCGCGGTAACGGTCGAACGTCTCATCCTTCGCTGCCATGTCGGCGCTCGGGTAGACGCTGATGTTCGCGAGCTTCGAAGATTCGAACGTGACTTCCATATGTGTCATCGCGGACGTCTCTCGTTCCATCTTGAACCAATACGTGTTGACCGGGTCCGTACCGGTCGTGAATTCGACCGCTTCCCCCGGAGTGAGTAATGTGGCATTGGTCATCCCGTTTCCGCTGTCAGCGAGTGCTGGCGGCAGGAACGAAAGGACGAGGCCGAGAACCGTCACCATCGCCACGAACTGCTTGAATCGTGCTTTCATGTTTTCCCCTCTTTCGTTTGTTCTGGAGCATGTGCCCCACATCGTTCTACGATACTTATCGGTTTATGTTTCAAAAATGTAACAAAAATGTTTCGACAATGTTTCGACCCGTTCGTCGAATGATTGCTCGATTGATTTCTTGCGCTCGAGCACACGGTAATTGGCCTCATGATTGGTCCGGTCAAAGAAGATCCCGGCGACCTTGATGAAGCGAAAGTCGACCTTGTTCCCGTATCGGTCCGTGTAGTCGATCTGCTCGATCCGGAAGTACCCATGGTCTTCGGTCGCGCTCGAGAACCGCTCGAACTTGAACTGGCGATCGATCACATAATAGAAGCGCTCTTCCTCCATGAAATAGATTTCCTCGACACCGTACTCGTTTTTCATATAACGCTCCGTCGAGTTCTCACTCACGACGTTCAGCATCGTCATGCACCAAGCGAGGATTAATAATAGAAGAAATGCTTTCATCCACCATAGGAATCGACTCGAGGAGATCGGGGGCACCGGCAGGGTTTTTAGCGAATAGATGAGATCTCGCTTGTCTTTCATGTTGCAACTCCGTTCACCAAAAAGACCGGTGTCTCCACCGGTCCTAAGGAATTAGTATCCTGCGTATTGAAGCGATTGGATGAATGCGCGTTTCTCCGCACCCGATAAGTTGAACTCGAGGTCGTAGTCCACTCCTTGGACCATGACCGTGATCCGGTTTTCCGGACGGACGTACTTGTCGACGAAGCTGATGAGTTTCGCATCTGGCTCGAACAAGTATGACTCTTCGACCGAGCCGTCATCGAACTCGTCATAGTAGACATCGTACTCGTCGATGTTTTGCGAATACGTCGCGCGACCGACGCGGAGCGTCAACTTCTCAAATCCAGCGACCGACCCGTCCTCTGTGTAGCTGCTGAGAAGGAACCCGAGGCCTGACTTCGACGGATGTCCGAAGAAGAGTGGCACGAACGTGTCCGCATATTTCGTCGTCGCATCTGCGTAGAAGACTTCTTTATGAACCGTCACCTTCATCCCTTCAAAGTAGACACGGTGGAAGTTGTTGTAGAGCGCGTGCTGTACCGTGATCGCCTTTGGTTGGCTGACATTTCCTGCACCATCACGGATGACGAGTGACATCTTCTGCCCCATCGCTTGACGCGGGATCTTCACGATGAACTTCCCAGTCGACATGACGGGTGCCGTGTATGACTTCGTGCCGATCTTGACGATGGCTGTCGCATATGGCTCGGCTTTTCCGAAGACGCCATATGATGCTGCCGTCACGGATTGTGTCAACGTCGCCGTTTTTGGTGCGATGCTGTCTTTGTAGACGCTACGTTTCGAGACGTCGCTCGTCGCACCTTTCGTCGTGATCGTCTTCGCCGAGAGCCATGAGTAGGCCGGTTGCGGCGCGATGCCACGACGGTAGAGACCGTTCGCATCGAACTTCCCTTTATACGTGCTGCTGCCGATCGAGAGCTCGACATATTGTCCCGGCTCCCCGACGACGTGCACTTCACGTGACGTCTCCGTCAACGGTTTGATGACCGGTGCGTCCGGACGTGCTTCTGGGTCTTCTGCGACGATGGCGCGTGTCGTCTCACTGATGTTGCCGCTCGCATCGACGAGACGGACGTCGATGACTTTACCGACCGATTGTGGTGACATCTTGAAGACGGCCTCGCCACCTTCTAAGATGGTACGGACGTACGTCTTACCGTTGATCATAATCTCCGCTTTCGCAGCCACTTCACCTGTGATCGTGAGTGATGTCGACGTGTGGTATGGTGCCGATAATACAGGTGCGTCAGGAGCAGTCACATCTTCAGACGTCTCTGCGTTGACGATTGCCGAAGGCGCGATACCTCCGAATGCGAGTGTGGTAGCTAAGAAAAGTGCTGCATATTTCGGTTGCTTCATAATAAGTAGGGTCCCCCTCAAGAATAATGACAATCGTTTACAAAATTATTATAATCTGTCCTTTTTCAAAAGGGTACATAATTTTTCTAAAATAGGCATATATTTTTCAAATTCACATTTCCTTCATTTAATAAAAAAGGCACCCCACTGTTTGGAGTGCCTGAACGCTTAACCTTCGTTGATCATCGTCGCCTGTCCGCCTTGCCATAACCAGACGTCATCTTCTTTCACATAAAGATGAAGCATCCAGAACCGGCCTTCGTAGGCGTTCGTGCCGATGATGAACTTCTCTTCTAGCAGAAGTTGGACGACGGCGAGGTCGCCGCGTACCGTCTCATCGAACGTGACCGTGTCCTGTGCGATCCATTGAATCGCTGTCGGGTCGACGAACTGGTCCAAGAACGTCTCTTTATCGAACTGACGCCCGCTCGAATCGACATATCGGAACGAGTCGTGCATGAGCGCCCGCATCGCGTCGAGATCGCCGGCCACCTGATGAGCCGACCGGTCTTCAGAAAGTTGTTTCATGTTGAGTGTCTCCATCGTTGTCCCTTCCTTTCCCCGTTTATCATAGCACAGATGGTCGAAAACGAACGAGTGGAATGCTGATTACAGATTCCTTCAATCATTTCCCTTTTATCGAAATAAGCAACCTTTTTCATCTCCACTATGTATATACTAAAAAATGTAAATTTCATGAATCGAGGTGGAACGCTTGAAACGAATCTTCAGTTTGCTTGTTCTCTTTACTTTTTATTGGACTCTCACCGCACAGGCGGTCGGGTCCGACGCCATGCTCCCTGCCGGCACGACGCTCTATGCCGACCCGGAGGAATCCAGCATCCTGCTCGTCACGGATGAGCCGAAACGTGTCGACATCCAGGATGTGACCGAGACCCATACGTCCGTCACGGTCGATACACAGAACGGATTCGTTCGAAATGACGACGTTCGATATGCCGTCACACGTTACACCCAAACAGATACAAATGCGCTCGACGCTTCCGGTAACCCCGTCACAACCCTCCCAATCGGGACAGCCGTCGACGTCTTTGACCTCGAAGGCGACCTTCTCCTCACGACGGACGGGACGTATGTCGCCCGTGAAGCTCTCGGCGAGAAGATGCCGGAAGCAACGACCCGCTACGCGAAAGCAGGTGCGGTCGTCTTGTCCGCACCAGACGGGGAAACAATCGCCGAGCTTGAAGCCGGGCAGACGCTCGACGGTTTTGTCGTCGGTTCGATGCTTCGTATCGAGACGGCGGACGGCTTCGGCTATGTCGCCCTTGATGCAACGAGCACTCGTCCGTTCAAGACGGGCACCCAGTTCGTCTTGACGACATCGCCTTACACCGATGCGTCCGGCAAGATCATCGGCTCCCTCGTCCGCGGTGAACAGACGAGCGTCTATGGCACCATCGGAGACAGCGCCCGGCTCTTCAAGGACGGCGCATACGTCTATATGAAACGCGACGTGCTCGCAGACAAGATGCCGCGCTACACGAAGACAGGCAGCCGCTATGCGCTCGCCGCGATCAACATCTATCAGGACACGGACAAGAAACAAGTCGTCGGGTCGCTGAAACGAAGTCAGCTCGTCACCATTTACGGGACGGACGGCGACTTCACACGCATCTATACGCGCGGCCAGTTCCTGTTCGTCGAGACGAAATCGCTCGGCACGACAAAACCGGCACCGCTTAAAACAGGACAACGATACATCACGAAAAACACGCCGGTCTACGCACGGACGGTCCTGTCGTCGAAGACGTCCCTCAGCCTGAAGCGCGGACAACTCGTCACCATCTACGGGACGAAAGGCAACTATACCCGCATCTTCACGCAAGGGAACTACTACTTCATCCCGACGAGCGTGACGAGCACGAAAAAACCGCCTCGCTTCGAATCGACGGGCATGCGCTACTCTCGTTATAACGAGGTCGAAGTGTACGCCTCGACGTCTGTCGCGAAACAAGTCGGTTCCTTGAAACGTGGGCAAGTCGTCGAAACGTTCGGGACGAGTGGATACTACACGCGCATCCGTCTGAACGGGACGTATCGCTATGTCGCGACAGGCTACCTCGCCGTCTCGAAACCGACCGCGAAACCGAAGGCAGGAACGGTCTTCTATACGCAGTTCAACGGGACGCCTTATTTCTCGGCTGACGTCGCATACGGTCGTCCGGCCGGCACGTTGCCACGTGGAACGAAACTCGTCGGGCTCCGCTCGATCGATGCCGACTTCTGGCACGTCCGCCTTCCGTCCGGGAAACGCGTGTACGTGCTGAACCCGTATATCGCCGAGACGAAACCGAAAGCGATTCAGCCGGCGAGCATCTATACGGCCGCCCATTACGGGACGACGAAGAAGACACCGTTCTACGCCAACCCGAACGACACCCGTCCGATCGGCTATCTCGATGCCGGTCGTCGCATCTACCCTCGTGGAAAGAGTGGCGACTCGTATCTCATCCAGTACGACTGGCGCCCCGTCTACGTCAAGACGAAAGACATCCGCATCAAGCAGGATGCCTTGCTGAAGAAATGGGACAACTCGCAAAAAGAGCGTCTGATCAACGCCGCCGTGAAACATCTCGGGACACCATACACATGGGGCTCACAGTCACCGCTGAACGGTGGGTTCGACTGTTCCGGTCTCATCCACTATGCGACGAACCAGGCCGGGAAGATCGGCGGTCGCACGAACGTGTCGGGCTATTGGTATAGCGGACACTTCAAGAACAAACGCACAGGGATCACGAGTGGTCGTCGCGGAGACATCATCTTCTTCGCCGGCACGTATAAATCCGGTCCATCGCACATCGGCATCATGCTCGATGACGAGTTCTTCATCCATGCCGGGGGCGAGATGCTTCAAATCAACTCGATCCACGACCCGATGTGGCGCCCGTACTTCTTAGGATACAAATCGTTATAAGGGGGATGCTCCATGTTTCACTATATCGATCCGTTCCTATGGCAGCTCGTGATCGTCCCGGTCCTCACCATCGGCGGTGGTGTCGTGGTCGCCATGATCATGAAACGGATTTGGGTCGGCCCTGTGGTGACGTTCTTGTTGAACGCAATCATCGAATTGACGTACTTTGCCGTCTATTATGACCACAGTCCGTTCGATATCAGCCATCTCAGTTCGTGGAATGTCATCTTCCCGCTGATTTCGCTCTTGTTCTCGTTCATCTTCGTCGGATTGTTGAAAACGAAGAAATCTGTCTGATGTGTCATGATTCATCTTTATAAGGAGGACTCTCCATGTTTCACTATATTGACCCATATCTTTGGCAACTCGTAATCGTCCCAACGTTGACGATCGGACTAGGGGTCGCCATCGCATTGCACTTGAAGCGCTTGTCTATCGCTCCCTTGTTCACGCTGATTGCCTACTTAGGCATGGAGTGGTTCATGTATCGTGGCACCCTCTTCTTCTTTACGAAGTGGTGGCTCCTCCCCCTCCTGGCATTGGGGATCACGTTCACGTTCATCGGCAAACGTCAGGTGGAGCACGCTTCGGTCAAATGATGCTTGACAACGCATCTTTATCCCGTTAAAGTAACGATAACATTCATACGAACTCGCGATGAGAAAGAAGAGTAGCGCGAAGGGACGTCTTCAGAAAGCCGGTGGTCGATGCGAACCGGTGTCGTGCCTTGCGTGAATGGGCTTTTGAGCGTTCAGACCGACATGTAGGCTCTGACGGGTCCTCCCGTTATCGGGGACAGCGAATGATGGTTCGCGATGAGTGGGAAGACAAGGCGTCTTTCAACGAAGGTGGCAACACGGGGAATCTCCTCGTCCTTCATGTCCGATTGGGCATGCGGGACGGGGAGATTTTTTGTTTGAGCGATTGGAGGTGGGCTGGTGACGTTCCACGGATATACGCACCGCGGTCATCGTATACGAACAAGACGTGCCCCTCTCGTTCGTGGATGAACTGAACGAACGGATGCGTCGTGTATTGACCGTTCAAACGCGGTTTCGTTTTCGTATAAAAATCTTGATAACAAATCGCCTCGAGGAGTGGTCGCACACGGATTGCGGACTTGTCTGCTACCGGCACGGTGAACATCCATAACGGTTCGTCATCGAATGCGCACGATGTGGCGGTCGTCTTGAAGCGCACCAATTTGTCCTGGATATAACGGAACAGACGGGTCGGTTTGACGGGCTGTCCATATACATGCCAAACGATCCGAATGGGGTCGCCCTCTTCGAACAACGCATCAAACAATTGCTGGGCATGACGAACAACAGCCTCAAAATATTCAAGATTCAGTTCTTTGGATTTGATACCAAGGTAAGGTGACAGCATGTCCTCGAGTTCGATGTGCTCGGTCAACGCTTCACCTGAAAATTGGTCAGGTCTTGACACTCCCACGGCTAAAGCCGCAAGCTCACCCTTCGGGATGAGTGGGATTCTGAAGTGCTTGTGCGAGCGCAGTCCATTTCTGTTTTGCTCAAACCTCCAGATGAGGGTGTGCCATCACCCCTCCTGAGACAGATCATATAGATTCTCAGGCTGATTGACTGTTACCATCAACCACAGGTGCGGTTCGGATATTCATCGCACCAACTACATCTCGATGTTTATTAAATCCGCAAGAACACGAATAGGTACGGTCTTTCGCTTTATTCCGACTCCCGCAAGAAGGGCATGTCTGAGATGTATATGCAGGATTGACATATTCAACCTTGATCCCTTCTAGTTTCGCCTTGTACTCGATAAATAATGCCAAGCGATAGAACGACCATGTATGCAGATTCTTGTTGTGTTTACGGCTTGTTCTTGCCGTCTGTCGGATGTTCGCTAGCTTCTCTAGGCGAATGACAGAAATGTTATTCTCTTTTGCGAAGTCGACGATCTCACGGCTCACCTTGTGATCCTTGTCTTTCATCCAACGCTGTTCCTTGTTGTCCAGTTTCTTGAT